>JAGWBG010000297.1 GCA_021296015.1 Dehalococcoidia bacterium
CTGAAGGTTATGGAGGTGATTGCCCGGCAGGTTCTCTGTCTAAGTCTTGGGAAACCTATGAAAAACCGTTATTCTGACCTCCTCGTACCTGCCCGCCGGAGTTTGGGCGGAGAGTACATGGCAGGCTTTCGCCGGAATGACGGGCCTGTCTGCCGACAGGCAGGTGGGGGGGAGCGGAAATGACGATGGAGAAAGGGCAGGGTTTAGCCCATTGCTCACGTATCGGCAAAAGAACCCACAGATGGCTCTTCAGTATATTCCATAAATGTCGCTTGTGCTGTATAATAGCTCAGATTACAAATATGACGACAGGTAGACGGCCCCCATTTCTACACCGACTGGATGGGGTTGCCTGCCCACCGTACTAGTCGCTTCATGCAACGATGATTGTTCCAAACGCCGACCGGGCGCCCGGAGTAGGGTGCCAGCCTCGCAAAGTAATGGAGTCGTATCATGTCCAGAATTAAAAGAGTAGTTCTTGTTCAGCCGGAATCAGTTGGGGGTAACTTCGAGTATGTGGCCATTCCCAGGCAAGGGATGCTCTTCCTGTCTGCCGCCCTCAAACAGTGGGATGGCCCCTTCCTCTACGACACCGAAATATGGTTTGAGGACCGAAGTGGCAGAATAGACCCGGAGACCGACCTGGATGGAGTAGACATCCTGATGGTTACCGGGCTTATCAATGAAGCCCCAAGGGCATACGAAATTGGCAGGCTGGCCAAGCTGCACCATCCGGAACTGGTGACTATAGGCGGCGGCCCTCAGATGAGTCCTCTGGCCGAGGAGGCAATCAGCGAGGGCAAGTTCGACGTGATTGTGAACAGAGAAGGCGAGGACATCATCGGCCAGCTTTCGGACGTGCTCCTGAGCTACAAAGGGGCCAACCTGAAAAAACACCTCAGCAAAATCCCCGGCATATCCTTTATGACAGACGTGCATTTGGTCCAGACCCCAAGGTCCGGCGTCATCTCCCCGGATTTTGTGGAGCTGCCCGACTTCCGGGCCATACGCGACCTTACCCCCCAGAGGCCGATGGCAGGCGGGGTGCTGGAGACTGTCCGGGGATGTACCGAGAAGTGCACCTATTGCCAGGTTATCCAGCAATTCCTGGGATACCGCTTGATCAACAGGGGGACCGAGCTTAAACGCCTGCGCCAGCTTCGCCAACTGGCCTCTGATGGACTTATACATACTGCCAGGGATGGCCGCTTCAGCGTCTTCATATCCGACGACCTGCACCCGCCGCCCCTCCGCGCCACCAAGTACCGGGACGAGCGTCTGGCAAGGCTCAAGTCATGGAAGGGCCATACGGAAGATATGTACATGATATGCCAGACCAGGGCCGAAGTTGGGCAGGACTCGGAGCTTGCTCAC
Organism: Dehalococcoidia bacterium; assembly: GCA_021296015.1. Lineage (GTDB taxonomy): Bacteria > Chloroflexota > Dehalococcoidia > Lucifugimonadales > JAGWBF01 > JAGWBG01. The sequence continues at coordinate 1,375 of JAGWBG010000297.1, forward strand.
GCACTGCACGACGCCGGCATACGAATGCTCTATGTTGGGGTGGAATCGGACAACGCTGAGAATCTGAATGCGGTGAGAAAGCGTCAAGACCCGGGTCAGGTACACAAGGACTTGGTACGCCTGAACGAAGTCGGCTTCACGCTGGTTGCCATGACCATAATCGGCTTGCCTTACGATACCGAAGAAGGCATTATGGACATGGCCAATTGGGTCACTCAGGTCAGCAATTACCAGACGGCCAACCTGTTAACTCCGCTCCCGGCTACCTCCAACTGGACAGACCTGACCCCCCTGGATTCCGATGGCAGCGTTCTGGCTCCGGGTGCGTTGCGTCCATACCACCTCTATACGGGGCGACAGTTCGTCCACCAGGACCACCGATGGAGCATGGAGGAGTCACGCCAGATATTTAACAGATACCACGATAAGCTCAACCCCGTGGACAAACTCTACGAGCGTATATTCCAACTCCTGGGGTCATCCCGCTTCCAGCTATCCACCACTGGCAGGGAGTTAAGTGGGACCATATCCGCACGGATAAACGAGTTCAGCGAAGCCCTCAGGACCCTTTCCGACTCATCGAAGGAGCTTCCCGACACTATATCCACCCGCATGAACGAGGTGAGCGAGGCCCTGGCAAGGTACAGGCTCCAGTTGTCCTCTACCGGCAAGGAGCTTCCCGAGGCAATAGCAGCCCATATAAACGAAGCGAGTGAAGCCCTGAGAAAATACCGGCTTCAGATATCCGAAACAAGTAGGGAAATAAGTGGGTCGGTCTCGGCGCGCATAAACGAGGTGAACGAAGCCCTGACGAGCCTGTCCGATTTGTCC
>JAGWBG010000298.1 GCA_021296015.1 Dehalococcoidia bacterium
TTCAGATCTATTTCACTCCCCTCCCGGGGTTCTTTTCACCTTTCCCTCACGGTACTGGTACACTATCGGTGGCCAAGGATATTTAGCCTTGGAGGGTGGTCCCCCCAACTTCCCACAGGATTTCCCGTGTCCCGTGGTACTCAGGGTATACACCAAGAGCCTCATCCCTTTCGCTTACAGGGCTTTCACCTCCTATGGCGGTCCTTTCCAGGTTCCTTCAGCTAGAGATAAGGTTTGTAACTCCTTGCTCCCTTCCGGGGTTGGAGCGGGTGTCCCCTGTAACCCCTTTATGGCATAGGCCCCCAGACCACTAAGTCATAAAGGTTTAGGCTCATCCCCTTTCGTTCGCCACTACTCAGGGAATCTCGGTTGATTTCCTTTCCTCGGGGTACTTAGATGTTTCAGTTCCCCCGCTTGCCCTCCCCCGGTATCCCGGAGGATGTTCCGGCTCAACACCGAAACGGGTTTCCCCATTCGGGCATCCCCGACTACGCCCGCTAGACGGCTCATCGAGGCTTTTCGCAGCCTTGCCACGCCCTTCTTCGGCCCTTGGCCCCTAGGCATCCACCGTAGGCCCTTAGTAACTTGACCCACGCTAGGAATTCCAAACTATGCTGTGTCCTATTCTCTTTTTAACGTGCGTAGCGGCGGCTGGGTCGTTCCCAAGCCGCCGCTCAGGCTTCCCAACCCTTGATATCTGCTTCAGAAGTGATTCATCTTCTTCAAATATCCGCTACCTTGAGCGTTTCATTATAGCCCCTCTTGATGCCGACGTCAAGGGTTTAATATCGGGTCATCGGCATCTTTCGACTCCGAGAGTCCGGGCTCTACCTGGCTCCTCGCAGGCGGGGGTCCAGCACGTCTCGCATCGCATCGCCTAGCAGGTTAACTGCGAACACTGCCAGGGATATAGCGATGCCGGGGAATAGGATTAGCCACGGTGCATTCTCCACATATGCCTGGCTTCCCTGAGCTAGCATACTACCCCAGCTGGGGATGTTGGGAGGTATGCCTACGCCAAGAAAGCTGATAGAGGCTTCTACGATGATGGCGAAGCCCAGGTTGAGAGTCGCCAGAATGATAAATATGGCTAGGACGTTGGGCACCATATGGCGGAAAACGATTCGCAAGTTGCTGGCACCGATGGCTCTGGCCGCTAGTATATAATCCATCTCTTTTATGGCCAGGGCCTGGGAGCGCACGGTACGTATAGAGTTGGGCGTAAACACAAAGACCAGGGCGATGATTACATTGGTAATAGAAGAGCCTAGAACGGCCACGATCGCCAGGGCCAGGATAATTGCAGGGAAGGCCATGAAGCCGTCCACGATGCGCTGCATGAGGAGATCGAATGCTCCTCCGAGGTAGGCGCTGAAGACACCGAACAGGGATCCCACGATTACTCCAATCATTACACTAACCACGCCCACTAACAGAGAGATTCGAGCGCCGTAGAAAATTCTGCTCATAATGTCCCGACCGATTGCGTCACCACCAAATGGCATGAACTCGCTTGGGCTTGAGAATACATGCCGAGTTGGGAAGATTTCTTCAGGGTCATGAGGCGAAATGACGGGGGCCAGACTAGCAATCAAGCCCAAGCAGATAAATATCACAGCGCCTATGGCACCCAGAGGCTTTCGCCTGGCAAAGCCGGTTATGCCTTGTAAAAGGAGGGCCTTTCGCAGCAACTCTTTGCGTACCTGTGTGGAGGCTTCTGTTATAGCCATTCCCCGGAACATGTTTCCTCCAGGCAGGGGCAGATTAAAACCTGCCCCTACTTAGGCATAGCGGACTCTTGGGTTAATCCAACCGTAGAGAAGGTCAATTATCAGGTTCAAGACCAGAATCAGCGTTGCCACCAATATTATCGTTGCCTGAATTATATTGAAGTCTCTATGAAAGATGCTATCTACCAGCAGTGATCCAACCCCAGGTACCAGGAAAATCTGCTCTATCAGCACGGAGCCCCCAAGGAGGCGGGCAAACTGGAAGCCGGAAACGGTGATCACAGGCAAGAAGGCGTTTTTCAGGGCATGACGGAAAATCACAAGAAATTCATTGAGTCCCTTTGACCTGGCCGTCCTTATGTAGTCCTCCCGCATCACCTCCAACATAGAGGAGCGGGTTACCCGAGCGGTAAAGGCGCAATTAGCATAACCCAGAGCGAGGGCAGGGAGCTGGAGCTGTTGGAAGTTTTTCA
>JAGWBG010000299.1 GCA_021296015.1 Dehalococcoidia bacterium
GCAGGTCGCCTAGAAGAACAATATCCGACTTGCTAAGGAAGAGTTTGCCAGCTAAAATTCTCTCACAGGATTCTTACATAATGAGGGGAGGTGTGGGTTGAAGATAGCGAGATTCCGTGACGGTAGACGGACTGCGTATGGAGTTGTAGACCAGGATGAGATTGCAGAGATACGAGGAAGTATATTCACGAGGTTCAGGATTACCGATACCAGATACAAGCTTGCGGACATAAAGCTTTTGCCCCCTACTGACCCCCTCCAAATGTGGTGCCCCGGCTTGAACTTCGACAATCATCGGGAGTTCGCCGGCTCGGTGCTCGGCGAGGATAAGACACCTGGCACCGAATGCCCGGAGCCTTGGCACAAGGGCAGGAACGCACTTATCGGCCATGATGACTACATAGTCATACCGAAGGATTCCAGCGGAGATGTCCACTATGAAGGGGAACTGGTAGCAGTGATAAGCAAGGTTTGCCACAGGGTGGCCCGAAAGGAAGCCATGAGATACGTCCTCGGTTACTCCTGCGGCAACGACGTCAGCGAAAGAACGTGGCAACGGGACGACTGGACATTCTGGAGGGCCAAAGGGGCAGATACGTTCGCCCCAGTAGGCCCCTGGATTGAGACAAACGTGAACCCATCGGACCTGGATATGGTGGTCAGACTAAACGGCCAGGAAGTCCAGAGGTCCCATACCTCAGACATGATACATGATTTCGCAGGAATAATTAGCCATATAAGCCAGAATGTGACTCTTTACCCTGGAGACCTTATATTTTCGGGGGCCACAGGCACCACCACTGCCATGAAACCCAGGGACATGGTGGAGGTGGATATAAGTGGCATAGGAGTCTTGCGAAATTTTGTGAGAGCCGAGGAGTAGAGACGCATAGCTGTTATGTTATGCGCCTCTCCCTGGGCAAATCACGCTACGACACGTATCTCAGCGTGGCCTCGGTTAGAATACGAGTGGCTACCGAGAGAGAATCTTCATCTATGTCAAACTGGGCGTTGTGGTGGGATGCAGTTATCCCCCTTTGAGAATTTGCACAGCCCACCAGGAAGTAACACCCCGGGGCTTCCCGCAAGAAGAAGGTAGCATCGTCACCAACTTGCGGAGGCGTCATATTCACCACATTTTCCTCGCCGACTATAGGGGCCGCTACCTCCGCCACTAGCTTGGCCACCGATTCATCGTTCACGACTGCCGGAGCACCTCTCACGTGCTTGAACTCAGCTTCTCCTCGCAGTCCCTTCGCCACCGCCGACGCAATCTCTTCGGTGCGCTTCAATACAAACTCCCGCACCGAGTCATCCAGTGTTCTTATAGTGCCGCTCAACTCCACCTGATCGGACACAACGTTGAAGGCTGTGCCACCGTGTACCGTTCCAAACCCCAGAACGGCGGTCTGGGTTGGGGCAATATCGCGGCTCAGGATAGTCTGGAGTGACGTGACAATGTGACTGGCTATGATGATGGGGTCTACCGAAAGATGGGGCATCCCGCCATGCCCTCCCTTGCCCCTGGCAGTGATTCTTATCTCGTCGGCACTGGAGAAAATCGGGCCCGCTTGAGACACTACCTGGCCGACTGGCAGGCCGCTCCATAGATGGAAGCTCAGCACCCTGTCAACATCAGGGTCCTTCATCACCCCTTCTTCTATCATCTTGATGGCCCCACTCATGATTTCCTCAGCCGGTTGGAACACCAGCTTAATCCGGCCTTTTATCGAGTCCTTGTAACGACTGAGAAGCTCGGCCACGGCCATGCCCACAGCCGTATGCCCATCGTGTCCGCAGGCGTGCATAACACCGTCCACCTGGGAGGAATATGGCCTGTCCTTTGGTTCCTGAATTGGCAGAGCGTCTATGTCTACTCGCAGCAGCACCGTCTTGCCAGGTCCGCTTCCTTCCAGAAGGCCCATCACTCCGGTTTCAGCTACCCCTCGTTTGACCTTCCAGCCCAGCTCATCAAGCCTGTTTGCGACGATTTCACCGGTGCGCCGCTCTTGAAAGGACAGCTCCGGGTGACGGTGAAAGTCCCGTCTCGTGGCGACGAGTTGGTCACGCAGCCCGGCCACGTCCTGAGCCAAGTCATTTATCATAAGTTACCTCCTGAATCATCTCCAGGTATACGCCGCCTATTGTACCACAACGTATATAAAGGCTTGAGTTTTAGGGTTCCTG
>JAGWBG010000014.1:0-11843 GCA_021296015.1 Dehalococcoidia bacterium
AAGTGTCTAAAAGGGTATGGGCGCACTTCCTCTCCCTCGTCGGGAGAGGATTAAGGGGAGGGTGATACGATGGCGTCCCCCTCATCCTAAACCTTCTCCCACCAGGGGAGAAGGGACATTTTAGACACCCCCTAACAGGGGTTATCCCGCCTATGGCACAGGCACACCGGGGATCTTCAACCGGATGTAGGCCAGTTCGTGATAGGTGGTGATGAACAGGGTCTTCCAGTCCTCGCCACCCCAACCGACGTTCGTGGTCTGATCAGCCCCGGTTAAGATTGTTCCCAGGTGCTTGCCGTTGGGGTCTATCACCCATACCCCTCCGGGTCCTGTGCAGTATACATTTCCCTCAACGTCTATCTTCATGCCGTCTGGTGATCCTGGCCTGTCACTGGATAGATCGGCAAATATACGGTCACTAGCTAAGGCCAGTACGCCGCTTGGCTGAAGGCCGAAAGCTCTTATATGCCTTCTGCGAGAATCATCTACGTAAAGGATGCTCTCGTCCGGGGAAAAGGCCAGACCGTTGGGCACGATGAAGTCTCTGACCAACAGGGTGATGGTCCCCAGGTCCGGGGAGACCCTGTACACCCCGGAGAAGTCCAGGTCCAGGCCCACGTCCGGCGCACCGGGGTCGGTGAAATATATGCTTCCATCGGACTTGACCACCACGTCGTTGGGCCGGTTCAGACGCCGGTCCTGGTACTTGTTGGCTACAACCGTGATGCTCCCGTCCGGCTCGAGACGTGTGACGCGGCGACTGCCGTGTTCACATGCTATGAGCCTGCCCTGCCTATCACGAGTGAGTCCGTTGGCGTAATTGGTGCCCTCGTTGAACAGGGTTAGGCCCTCTTCCTGTGCCCATTTCAGCCTTTGGTTGTGGCCTATGTCGCTGAGGAGTAGGTATCCTCCTTCCTTCCACCAAAGAGGTCCCTCGGCAGGCCCGGTACCGGGGTCGGCAGGCCCACCTCGGATACCTAGCCCACTCGCCAACCATTCCAAGTCTTGGTCTTTTGATACGATGCGTTCAAACTCCGGTGAGACCTGCTCTATGGGCACGATAGCCTCCTCCTGCATCTCTTTTCCGAAGGATGGTAACCGGGTCGGTTGGTACTGTCAAGGGCCTATCTGAGACCTTCCGGAAGGTCAACTGTCATGGTCCTTCCGTTAACGTCTACCCCTACGACCACGTCATTCAGGGCGGGTATCAGAATCTCCGAGCCGTTATGGGATACCACGTACACGTCATTGCTGCCAGTGGCAAGAATTTCAGTTACCTGACCGAGGTACTCATGTTCCTGGGTATATACGCGAATACCTATGATTTGAAAATGATAATACTCGCCCTCGGGAAGAGTGGGGACCATGTCCTCGGGCACCAGAAGCAGGCTACCCCGCAGGTTTTCGGCCTCGTTGCGACCGTCAATACCTTCCAGTTTCAGCCCGATTCTCCCCTTTGGTAGCTCGCGTGAAGATTTTATCTGGTGAGGCTGGTCGTTTATATATAGCACTCCCCCGGAGGAGAACCTGCCGGGGGAGTCGCTGATGGCCTCTATTTGGAGTTCGCCCGTTATACCCTGGGGCGACAGCACCCTGCCTACTACGACCATCCTTTTGGATGTGGCATCTTTATCCATGAGCCGAACCTCGCTATGCCGTAGAGAACGCTTGAAGGACCCCATTAAGGGAAGAGTCAGACTATCTCAAGAATTGCCCTCGTACCGTTTTTTACGGATGCTACCCGGAGGAGCACCCGCATTGCCTGGGCAACGCGACCCTGTCTTCCTATTATCTTTCCCTTGTCCTCATCGGCCACCTCCAACCGCAGGATTACCCTCCCGTCTTCAATCTCCTCGGTGACTTTCACATCCTCGGGCTTGCTAGCCAGGCTCTTGGCTATATACTCGATTAGCTCCTTCATCCCTCTTTTACCTTTTCGTATATTCCGTTCCAGTTGAAGATTCTCTCAACCGGCTCTGAGGGCTGGGCACCCTTCTTCAGCCATCCGATGGCCTTTTCCTCGTTGAGAGTGACCTTCGGGGGGTCGTACAACGGCTCGTATTGGCCTATCCACTCCACGTAGGCCCCATCTCTCGGGGCCCTGGAATCGGCCACCACAATCCTGTAAGATGGCTGACCTTTCTTTCCTACTCGTCGCAGTCTAATCCTTAGCATAATCCGATTACTCCGCCCCCTGAATCAAGTCCAGGGTATTTTCCAACTTGATGCTTGGGATTTTAAGCCTCAGAGGTGGGGTTGTCAACGCTGGTGCGGCATTTCAATCACACCAAGAACTGCAAATCCCGCAATTGAATCCCACTTTCCATTCGAGCCGTGGGCCCTGGATTTAGTCTGGAATGACGTGTTTGCCCCGTGCTATACCTTCGCGCATTCGCCCATACTCCGAGGAGAACTCCGCTCCGACGATGAGAATGAAGGCAGAGACGTATATCCATACTAGCAGGGCGATGATCGAGCCCAGGGAGCCATAGACCTTCTCGTAGTCGGCGAAGTTGTGCAGGTAGAAAACAAATAAATTCTTGGCGATTTCGAAGGAGACGGCCGCCAGTATTGCCCCGGGCCAGACGTACTTCCATCGGACTGGTGTATTGGGTAGGTACTTGTAAATCAGCATGAATATGCTCAGGCTGAACACAAAAGGCAGTGCCCTGATAACTACATTGATGACATTATTCTCCAGGAAAATCGGGCGGCCTACTACTGGCAGGTCTATGCTGCCCAGCGCCTCAATGGCGTTGGTGAGAGAGACCGAGGTGAGAAATAGCAGGCTAACGCCCATGGCCATGGCCATACTGCGTAGCTTTGATACGTAGAAGGGCCGGTCCTTATGGCCGTCCGATGCCCGATTCACCGCTCTAGTGATTCCGCCGAAGATAGCGCTGGCCGTCCAGAACAGCCCCAAAATGCCCAGGATCCCCAGAGGGCCTCGGAGGTCCGCTATGGCTTCGACGTTGGCTTCCAACTCGTCGGTGGATGCGGGCAGATGGGTGTGGAAGAAATCGAATAGCTGCCTTTGAACTGATTCGGATTCGATGAACATGCCAAGAAGGGCTATGAGACCTACCATCAGGGGAAACAAGGACAGGATGGCATAGTAGGCTACTCCGGCCGCCATGTGGGTTGCATCGTCGTCGCTCACTTCCTGGGCAGTGCGGACAATCAGGGCGATCGCCGAAATTTCCAGGAGCCTGTCAGCTATAGGCTCCGCCGCCTGTCGTAGGTGAGTTGCTTTGTACGTCGCTTTGTGGGCGATACGAACGACTAGCGCTATCACCGGAATTTCAAGGAATCCGGTAACTAACAGCTTCCCTTTGGATTGTATGGACAACATCGGAGAAGGATGCTTACCGATGGTTACTTGCTTTGTTCCCTGTCCCGGAAGGGCGCTCTTACTATCACTCTGACGCCGCTGATGGTCCCGGAAACTGCGTTGGTAACGGTAGTGACGGTTGTTTCGCCGAAGGAGCCGGCCGCACTCACTGCGCCGTTGGCTGCCGCCGATGCCGCGTCGGTGGTCCTTACCCCGATGCTGCCCGCGCTTTCAATAGCTGACTCCACCGCATTCCTGGCTACGGCTCCCACGTCTCCTCCTACTTCTGCCGTACCCTTGATAAGCCCTCGAGTGCTATCCTCGATAGCCTGTACCAGATTGCCCCCCACCTGCTGGGTGCCGATTATCGTCCCGTTTATGGTATCCCTTGCGGCAGATGCCAGGTCTCCCCCGATTTCCCTCGTGCCGTGGATTGCACCTCGGGCAGAGCTGAAGGCGGCCTCCTGTAAGGTGGTTGATACGCCTCCGGTGGCCTCTATGGCCCCCTCTACGGCGTTCCGGGTCACCGATGCCACGTCGCCGCCAACTTCCGCGGTGCCCCTTATCAGGCCTCGGGTGCTGTCCTCAATGGCTTCCATCACACTGCCGCCCACCTCGTGGGTGCCTTTGACGGTCCCTTTAATGGTATCCCTGGCTGTGGCACCCAGGTCGCCGCCCACTTCTCTGGTGCCTTGAATGGCACCTTGGGCCATGCTAAAGGCCATGTCCTCGGCCCTTAGACCGATGCTCTTGGTGGTCTCCATTGCCCCTTCGACGGCGCCCCTGGCTACGGTAGCTACGTCACCCCCCACCTCGCCGGTGCCCTTCACTGCGGCCCGAATTGTATCGCTCATAACCCCCACAGTGACCGTGCTGACCTCCCCTGCCCCACGAATCACCCCTATGATGGTGCCCTTGGCCGTGGTGCCCAGTTCGGTTCCCACGTCGTTGGTGGCATGTATTGCGCCCTTGATCACGGCTCCAACCATTCCCTCGAACTCGGTCACAGTTTCCCTGGAGCCTCGGAAGGCCCCGACCGTGACCCCGCGGGCGGCTTCTATGGTGCTTTCCACCACGTCCCCAGCCCCGCTAATAGTCCCGGTTAAAGTGTCCCTGATTGACCTGCCCAAATTCCCCAGCGTCACGGGTGTACCTCCCTATTTATGTTTATATGGCGGCCCGGATGGCGAAATTGCTTCCTCCATATCATACCATATCCTACAGGTTCCCTGCCTTTTGAAACCACTGTATTTACTGTATTTATAGCGGTTCTTTCTAGAGGTCCACCCCCCGTCGGCGATATTAATGGAAGCCCCACCAAAATCGGTAGGGCTTCCACTACGCAGGTTTATCATTCGGCCTGACGCACGCGACATGCTGAGCGCACCGTGTATGCCAATACCTGCCTGTCCTTATTTCCCAGAACATGCAACACCGTACAGAATATTTGCACTGAGGCCACCAACGCCAAAGTCATTACTCTAGGGGTGTAAGGTCCAGGTCTGGTGGGGGGTAGTCGGGCAGCTTCCAGACGATATATTCCTTGTCGTTCAGCTTGTGGTAGTCGTTGGCATTGCGAATGCCTTGCTGGAACGCCACCTCGAACTTCTCCCAGTCCCGGGCCTTGATTCCTTCTTCCATCGCACCCAGGTCGTCCTTCATAAAAGTATCAAGGTGCTCCGTATATTTGGGTCGGGTGATAGTTCCCAACTCCATCAGCACTTTGATTTCCCCCAGCTGGAAATCGGCCATGACCCAGTTGCTCGCCTTTGCAGAATAGTAGAGCTTCCAGTACCTCTGGCCAACCTCCGGCATGATTCTAGCCAGGCCGGGCTGTATAACGGCGAGGTCGTCAATGGAGAGGTAGGTCTTTCCGCTCCAGCCTACTGGTTTGTCGGAGTCCGGAGTGCTCATATCTACATCCTCCTGAATTGGGATAGAGTTTCAGCCCCTTGAGTCGCCCCTGTTTATTCGGGGATAGGCTCCCCGGGGGGCATACTTTCGCCCCTGGTGGGGAAGCTTGGGGTATGGGGTTGTAAACGGTCCAGCAAAAACCCACACAATTATACACCTTATTTCCCACTCCAGACCATCTTTCGATTGATAAACCATACAGGCCATCGTATAATGGTGGGAGAATTTGGATGCTCTATTTCCGATGGAGGAATAAGAGATGGCAGATACAGGTACGTGGAGGGGCAAAGCGGGACTAGCCCAGATGCTCAAGGGCGGGGTTATCATGGACGTGGTCAATGCAGAGCAGGCTCAGATTGCGGCTGAAGCAGGAGCCGTATCTGTCATGGCCCTTGAGCGTGTTCCCGCCGATATACGTGCCATGGGCGGCGGGGCGCGCATGGCAGACCCCACCAAGATTCTCGAAATCATGAGTGCGGTGAGCATTCCGGTGATGGCCAAATGTCGAATTGGGCACTTTGTAGAGGCACAGGTCCTTGAGGCCATGGGTGTAGACTACGTAGATGAATCAGAGGTGCTTACTCCCGCCGACGAGAGCCACCATGTTTGGAAACACAACTTCAAGGTCCCCTTCGTTTGCGGTTGCCGGGATTTGGGGGAGGCTTTGAGGCGTGTCGCCGAGGGTGCGGCCATGATACGCACCAAGGGCGAGGCCGGCACCGGAGACGTGTTTGAGGCCGTGCGACACAAGCGGGCGGTGATGGATGCCATACGCAGGTTGCAGAACATGGCCGATGACGAGCTGCCCACAGCGGCCAAGGAGTGGGGCGTGGACATGGAGCTGCTGATTGAGACCAGTAATCAGGGCCGGTTGCCGGTGGTCAACTTCGCTGCCGGCGGAGTGGCCAGCCCGGCTGATGCCGCGTTGATGATGCTGCTACGCGCTGACGGGGTCTTTGTGGGCTCCGGAATATTCAAGTCCGGCGATCCGGCAAAGCGAGCGAAAGCTATCGTGCAGGCAGTTACCGATTACAATGACCACAAGATAATCGCCGAGGTATCCAGAGACCTGGGCGAGCCTATGGTGGGCATTGGTGTGAGTACTCTTAGGGCGGAAGAATTACTCGCCCCCCGTGGGAACCTGTAGACGCATACTTGACGGGAGGTCTGGACTACAGCGACGTTGAAGGTAGGAGTCCTGGCTGTACAGGGAGATTTTGCCGAGCACATCGCCGTCCTGAAGCGCTTGGGGGTAGACACGGCGGAGGTCCGCCTGCCCCGTGATTTGGAAGGGGTGGAAGCCCTCATTATGCCTGGCGGCGAGAGTACCACTATCAGTTACCTGATGGACCTATACGACCTCAAAGGGCCAATCAAGGAGATGGCCGGCATGGGGGTCCCCATCTGGGGCACCTGCGCCGGCATGATTATGATGGCCAGAGAGTTGACCGATAAAGAACCTACCCCAATGGGGCTTATGGACATCCTTGTGACCCGTAACGCCTTTGGTAGACAGATAGATAGCTTCGAAGCAGACCTGGAAATCAAGAACCTGGGGCACGAGGCGTTTCGTGCCGTCTTCATCAGGGCACCCGTTATATTCGATGTGGGTCAGGGTGTGGATGTACTGGCCCACCTCCCTGACGGAAAGCCGGTGGCCGTGCAGCAGCGTAACCTCCTGGCTACTGCCTTCCACCCTGAGCTCTCCCCGGACACTCGATTGCACCAGTATTTTCTGAACTTGAAATAAGGTGATGTCATCTAAAGGGATGATGCAGCTTGGACCTACAGGCGATATCCTGAGACGTACCCTGTTGAATCCTCTGGAGGCGCTGGTTTGGTAGCTGTAGACAAATGGATTCAGGATGACCTGGATGCCCTTCTCGATGCTTTGCCACCCAGGGTGAGTGGCCCCCTCAGAGTAAGGGATGATCGCAAAGAGTTGCTGGAAGTAATCCTCGACTTGGGGCGTGCTCCTGAGGCACGATTCCTCTCCGGCGATGTAATGCTGGACTCCAAGGAAGTGGATGAGGATGACCTTCAGTACGTGGCGACACGGCTGAGCGAGTTTGGTGGCGACAATCGGGCTGGTATACCCCGCACGTTGCACCGGATATCGGCCATAAGGAACCGCAAGTGGGGAATAGTCGGCATTACCTGCCGTGTCGGTAGGGCAGTGTTCGGGACCATCGGGATTATCGAGGACCTGGTATTCTCCGGGAAGAGCATTCTACTTCTGGGCAGACCCGGTGTTGGAAAGACCACCATGCTCCGGGAGGTAGCCCGTGTTCTGGCGGATACCGCAAAGAAGCGGGTCATCATAGTGGATACTTCCAACGAGATAGCCGGCGACGGCGATATACCCCACCCGGCCATCGGCCACGCTCGCCGGATGCAGGTCTCCACTCCCGCCCAGCAGCACGCCGTGATGATTGAGGCTGTGGAGAATCACATGCCCCAGGTGATAATCATAGATGAGATGGGCACAGAGTTGGAGGCTACCGCCGCACGGACCATCGCCGAGCGGGGCGTCCAGCTTATCGCCACCGCCCACGGGAATACCCTGGACAACCTGATAGTTAATCCGACCCTTTCAGACCTGATAGGAGGCATCCAATCTGTGACTCTGGGTGACGAAGAGGCACGGAGAAGGGGCACCCAGAAGACCACGCTGGAAAGGAAGGCGCCTCCCACTTTTGACGTGGTGGTGGAGATTCAAAGCTGGGAGCGGGTTGCCGTTCACGACGACGTGACCCGTGTGGTAGACACGTGGCTCAGGGGCTATCCCATTACGCCGGAATCACGATGGCTTGACGAGTCGGGCCAGGTGAAAAGGGCGAAGGAAGTAAGCTCTACCCGTGAACCTTCCGGGGCTCAAACCGTCCAGCAGTACGCGGATGCCAGCAACGACCTTGCCCTGGATAAAGCCGATGAGACACGGATATTTCTTTTTGGAGTGGGCCGCGAGAAAGTAGAACAGGCGGCAGAATCCATAGGATTTCCGGTAAACGTGGTGAACGATCTCCGTGGGGCTGACGTAGTCCTCACTACCAAGACCCACTACCGGCGTGGCTCACAGCTAGTGAAAGCGGCCGAGAAGACGGGTAAGCCCATCTACGTGCTCAGGAAGAACACGCTGCCCCAGGTGCATCAGTTTCTCAGGGCAGTGTCCGGAAACCAGGATGACGACGGCCCAGTAGGGATTGCCCTGGAGGAGGCCCGGGAGGCCGCACAACGAGTGATTAGCGGGGTGAAGTCAGTTGACTTGCACCCCCAGCGGGCCTATATACGCAGGCTTCAACACCTCCTGGCGGAGGAGTATCAGGTGGCCTCCGTAAGCAGTGGTAAGGACCCCAACCGGCGCGTCACCTTCCACAAGGCTTAGGGGCCGGCCTTTTGGGCTCGTTCATCGTTTTCGAAGGCGGTGAAGGTGCTGGCAAAAGCACCCAGGCCCGCACACTGAGCCGACGCCTGTCCCGCGAGGGCTACCAGGTTGTGCTGACCCACGAACCCGGGGGGACTCCCTTGGGGGAAACGGTGCGGCGGTGGCTCAAGACCCGCCGCGGCCTTACGCCTACTACGGAGCTTATGCTCTTCACCGCCGCCAGGGCACAGCTTGTAGAAACGATTATTTCTCCAGCACTTGAGTCCGGCCGGATAGTGATCTGTGACCGCTTTATTGCCTCTACGGTGACGTACCAGGGTTGCGGGCGCGGGCTGGACCTGGAGCTAATCAACCGGCTGAACAAGGCAACCACCCACAACCTCTTCCCGGACCTGACAGTGTTCTTGGACGTGGAGGTAGAGACGGGACTGGCCCGGAAAAAGGGCCGTCCGGGTGGGCAGACAGCCGAGCGAGACACCTTCGAATCCGAAACCCTAGAGTTCCACCGGAGGGTGAGGGAGGGCTACTTGGCCCTGGCATCCTCGGAGCCGCCCGCCTGCTCAGGCAGGGAGGGCTGGCTGGTGATAGATGGGACCCTGCCAAGGGATACCATTGCGTCCCGGATCTGGGAAAAAGTCCGGCAAATCCTTGACGACAGGCCCGCCGACGCTAGATAATCCCGTCCTCCCTTAGTTGGGCTATTTCCGACGGCTCCAGCCCAAGAACTTGCCCATAAACCAGGTTATTGTCGTATCCAAGGGACACCGACCCCCTCCACACCTTGCCCGGAGTCAAGGAGAACTTTGGCGAGATGCCCGTACCCTTGACCCTTCTCCCCAGTTGCAGGTCCTCCCACTCGATCTGGGTATTTCGCATCTGAAAATGGGGGTCCTCGGCCATGTCCTTGGGGGTCATTATGGAGCAACAGGCCACCCGCCCGGCGTTCATGGTGGCTTCCACTTCCTTCACGGTCCGCTCCTCCACCCAACCGCGCAGGATGGCGTCGAACTCAATCCCTCCGGGTGACTCCACCTGGCGGTGGGCATTCCGCCATTTCTCTTCCGTGGGGTCAAGGCCCAAAACTCGGCATACGCGGTCATAGACTGCCCCGACAGCGGCGATGATAACCCAACCATCCTTGGCCTGATAGGTGTCGTAGGGTTGAAACAGCCCCGCCTTGTTACCGGCGCGTTCTCTGACTATTCCCAATTCATTGTAGGCCACCATAGTGCCGGCCAGGATATGGTGGACGGCCTCATACTGGGCAAGGTCAATGACTTGCCCTTTTCCTGTGCGCTGAGCATAGATATATCCGGCTAAAGACGACCAGAGGCAGAAGAGGGCAGTGATATAGTCTGCCGTCCAGGGAGTCGCCTTCACGGGAGGGTCAGGTTCGGGGAAGCCCGTCAGGTTCATCATTCCACCGAAGGCTTGGCCTATGAAGTCGTAGGATGCCCTGCCCAGATAATCGGGGTGCCCGTCCTGACCGTAGCCCGACACGTGGGCAATGACGATGCGGGGATTGACCCCGGTCACGGTTTCGTCGTCCAGTCCCCACTCCCTGTATGTCCCGGGTATGGAAGATTCCATCCAGATGTCCGTATAGGAAATAAGATTAAGAAACAGCTCTTTGCCCCTGGGTGTGCTCAGGTCCAGGGTAACGTGAAAGATGTTGCGACGGTCCTGGACCCAGCCGGCGGCAACGTACGTGCCGTCGTTAGCCTCGATGGGGAACTCCAGGTTCCTCCATACGCCGTCCCCCACCCCTGGGCGCTCAATCTGGATTACCTCTGCGCCCATTTCGGCAGCCATCTCCGCCGCAAAGGGCTGGGCAATTATGGTTCCGGTGGATAGGATGCGCACTCCCTGGAGAGGACCGAAGGGCTCGGGAAGTAACGAAGGCCTCTGCTGGTCCATACTTGTCCTCCTTGCCGTTTGTTCTCGCCCTAGTATAGCGGCTGTCCCGTTGAGCATCAACGCAAGGGGTATACTTGACACCAATAATGGCGAGCCTCACCATAACCTGATAAGACCTGTTCGCAATGCGGTCCGTCATTAGTCACATCGTCTCACAAACTCTTCTCATTGGTGGTCACAGGCGCAAGTAATATGAAGCACCGGGGCCTGATAGCCTTCTTCTTTCTGGCAATAGCCGTATTTGTCGGGCTGGCGCTCTACGGAGACCTGCCGGAGCTTCTCCATCAGGTCTCTTCCTTCCCCCTGACCTACTGGCTCGCGGTGCTTGGCCTTGCCCTGGTCAACTATCTCCTTCGTCTGGTGCGCTGGCACTACTACCTCAGAGTGCTGGGCATCCGCATAGAGAGGGGGGCTAGTGTCGCTATATTCATGGCAGGCCTGGTCATGGCAATAACCCCCGGGCGTGTGGGTGAGTTAGCCAAGTCCTATTTCCTCAAGGATAAGATGGACGTTTCCGTGGCCCGCTCCTCCGTTGTCGTGATTGCCGAGCGCATTACTGACCTGGTAGCCGTATTGCTTCTCAGTCTTTGGGGTCTGACACTCATCCCCTATGGTTGGGTAGTTGGCCTGGTGGTGCTGGCGGCATTTGGGGCATTCATCTTGCTTGCGGTCACCCCCTGGGGAAGCGAGAAGATGCTCCGTCTTCCTGTAATCCGGCGGTGGAGTCCCTTCTTGACCACATCAAGGGACGGGTTTCGACAAATATTCTCGACAAAACCCCTGGCCATAGCGGTCGTGCTTGGTATGCTGGCGTGGTTTGCAGAGGGGTGTGGTCTCTGGCTGGTGCTGCGCGGTCTTGATGCGACGGGGTCTTTGGGACATGCTATTTCCATATATGCCGCGGCGACCCTCTTGGGTGCTATTACGCTGCTCCCCGGGGGACTAGTAGGCACAGAGGGCGGCATGGTAGCATTGCTACAGCAAGTGCAGGGCATGACCAAGACCCAGGCTTCTTCGGCGACCTTTATAATCAGGATTTGCACCCTCTGGTTCGCCCTGTTGATAGGACTTCTGGCCCTGATATACGTGCAGATATTTATGCCCAAAAAAGCTGGCCCTGAAGAAATTGCCGAAGAGGTTGGCCCTTCTCCCCTTTATTCCGATTCGACCGAAGAAGTAAGCTAGGGATGATGAGAGAGAGTAGTTATGGCAGGTAAAGACCAGGCTGCCGGCCCACCCGTTGGTCACTCCAAGGGGGCCGGTGCATTGCTTCCTGGCATCTACGGCATCGCCAGG
>JAGWBG010000014.1:11882-16689 GCA_021296015.1 Dehalococcoidia bacterium
CTCGCCTTCTCCGTGGGAGAGCGGTGGTCATGGGACGACGCGTCCCTTCTGTCTGAGTTCATTATCCGGTCCGTCGAGGGCGCACTTATCTTTTGCGCCCTCTCGGGGGCCGTCTACATTATCAACGACATATTCGACCGGGAGAAAGACAGGAATCATCCCCGCAAACGCAGTCGGCCCATAGCGTCCGGACAGCTTCCAGTTGCCATAGCCGCCACTGTCGCACTATTGCTGCTGAGTTTGTCCCTGGCGGGCAGCTTCCTGCTGAACACGGGCTTCGGAATAGTGTGCGTCGTGTACATAGCCATGCACCTTGGCTATTCATCTCTTCTCAAGAGGATAATCATTCTCGACGTGATGATAGTAGGTGTAGGGTATCTGCTGCGGGTAGTGGCAGGGGCCTTTGTCATAGACGTAACCGTCTCGCCCTGGTTGTACACCACCATCGGGTTGGGAGCGCTGTTCATAGCCCTGGGGAAAAGGTACAGCGAACTCAAGTTGGCCGGGAGCAATGCAGGCGACCAGAGGGTGGTCCTGGACCAGTACAGCAGAGAATTCCTGAGCCAGGTAATCACCGTCACCGGCACTGCTACCCTGGTGACCTATGCCCTCTACACCTTTACAGCCAGGAATGTACCCGACGATCATAGCATGATGCTGACGGTTCCCTTCGTGATATTCGGCCTTCTCCGATACCTGTACCTGGTAAATCAGACCGACGATGCCGAAAGCCCGGAGTTGGTAATAATCAAGGACAAGCCGCTGCTCGTAGACGTATTGCTTTGGGCGATAACTGCGATTGTAATTTTGACCGTGAGTAGATAGCCGGGTTGTGTTGCAGCTTCACCTTGACACACCCAGGGGTAGCCAATACAATAGCTTGCAGAGGATGATGATGGATTACGCAATTCTTAAAACTGGAAACAAGCAATACAGGGTCAAGCCCGGTGACGTAATAGACGTCGAAAAACTCCCAGTTGAAGAGGGATCTTCAATCGAGTTCACCGACGTGCTGGCGATTTCCCAGGACGGTGAGGTGACCTTAGGCACACCTCTGGTCCCTGATGCCAGTATCTATGCCCACGTGAGAGAGCAGGGCAAGGACGATAAGATAATTGTGTTCAAGTACAAGCGCAAGGTCCGCTATCGCCGGAAGAAGGGTCACAGGCAGCACTTCACCAGGCTGGCGATAACCTCCATACGGTTGGGAGATAAGGAAATCGCCGTCCTGGAAGGGACCGAACCCCATGTTGCAGCCTTTGAGGAGACCCTTGTAGGCGAGGTCGAGGACGAGCTCACGGACGATGTGGAAGAAGGCCGGATTGACGATGATCTCAGCGACGAGTTGGGGGATGACCTAGAAGATGACGGGGCCGACGGCGACCTGGAAGATGAAACCGCAGACCAGGATGATGATATTGTTGACGGCCCCACAAGTGAGCTTTCGAGTGAACCCGAAGAAGATGCGGCGGAGGGGTCTGAAGGCGAAGCCGCAGTTGAGGGCAACGATGGACCGTCGGGCGAGGCCCGAGGTGGAGGTGACAGGTAATGGCCCATAAAAAAGCGGGGGGCAGCTCCCGTAACGGTCGCGACAGCAATTCCAAGCGCTTGGGTGTAAAACGCTTCGATGGGGAGCACGTGAGCGCGGGCAGCATTATTATGAGGCAGCGCGGCACCAAAATCAGGCCGGGCCGCAACGTCGGACTTGGTAGAGATTTTACTCTATTCGCCCTATTGGAAGGTCGAGTCAAGTTCGAGTGGGCCTCCAAGGGCAAGCGCCGGGCAAGTGTTTATCCCGTAGAGTCCCCTGTGGATTCCAAGGTAGGTTAACATAGCATGAAGAAAGACATTCATCCCCAGTACTATGCGGCCACTGTCACCTGCTCATGTGGCAATACCCTTGTACTTGGGGCCACCAAACCCACAATGCGGGTGGAGATTTGCAGCAAGTGCCACCCCTTCTATACCGGTCAGCAAAGGGTGGTGGACACCGAGGGCAGGATTGAGCGGCTGAGGCGGCGGTTTAACTTGCAATAACCCTGTGTAAACGGACGTATCCGACGCATCTAAAGAGGGGGTGAGGGCCCCGGCGATAGCCCGGGAGTCGCCCGCCCCTTTTTATTTATCTAATACCATTTTGTCTTGCCTACGACGTAAATCCGTCATTCCTGCGAAAGCAGGAATCCAGTCCTCGGCCTCTGGACTCCGGCCTACGCCGGAGTGACGATGATGTTGTATTCCCTTATGGTCGTATCGCACAAAATTGGTATAAGAAAGGAGAGTGGGGTTGGCGGACCAGAGGTTGTTTTACGGCGGCCAGGCCGTCATCGAAGGGGTGATGATAAGAGGACGGAGCTATTACAGCCTGGCCGTCCGCCGTCTCGACGGCCATGTGCACACCATATCCGAACCTCTGAGCCAGATTTACACGGGACGGCTCAGACGAGTGCCTCTCCTGCGGGGGGCACTCGTCCTCCTGGAAACCCTGGTGCTGGGAGTCAAGGCCCTTAACCGCTCGGCCACTATGGCCATGGAGGACCAGGTCGGGAAGGATGAGGAGGTCCCCGGCTGGCTTATGGCCGCCTCTCTGTCCGTCGCATTTGTTCTGGGCATCGGCATCTTCTTCATCATGCCCCTATTTGTAACCCGCACCTTTGAACACAATATATCCTCCGACGTACTGAGCAACCTGATTGAGGGAGTTATAAGGCTGGTGGTGCTGGTAGCCTACATCGGAGGTATCGGACTTCTCAGGGACATAAGACGCGTCTTCGCTTATCACGGTGCCGAGCACATGGCGGTGCATACCCATGAGGCCGGACTGCCCCTGGAGGTGGGCAACGTCAGACGTTTTCCCACGGCCCACCCCCGCTGTGGCACCGCCTTCCTGTTGACCGTGATGGTGGTGTCCATCCTGGTTTTTGCCTTCCTGGGAAGGTCCCCCCTATGGTGGCTGGTCGTCTCCCGTATCGTGTTTATCCCGGTCATCGCTGCCGTGAGCTACGAAGTGATTCGATTCAGCGGCGCCCACCAGAACAATCCCCTAACCAGAATTACCACCTATCCAGGCCTGCTCCTCCAGAGCCTCACCACCCGCCAGCCCGACGACGAACAGATAGAAGTAGCTATTCACGCGATGAAGACGGCGATAGCAGCCGACGAAGGCAAGCAGCCCGTCAGTCGGGATGAAGAGAGGGAGACTGGCCCTGACAGTGCGACAGGCCAGGTTGAGGGCGGGGAGCAGGCCGTCGAGAGTCCCGACTGACCCGACTCCCCTTGAGATACCATGGGCAGGCTATATGACCGGGGTCAGGCCTTTTGCGACAGGTATTCCCTCACCAACTCAAGAGCGGCCCTTGCCGTGTCCTCCCGGTTGGCGTTCCGGTCGCCGTTCCAGTGGAGCTCCCTGGTCGCTTCGTACCCGTCGCGGGCAGCCACGCCAATATAGAATAGCCCAATGGGCCTGTCAGAAGAGCCTCCTCCGGGTCCGGCGACGCCGGTGGTAGAGACGCCCACGTCGGTGTCCAGGAGATGCCTGCCCTTCCGCGCCATCTCGAGGGCGGCGCCAGGACTCACCGTACCCTCCCTCTGAAGCAACTCCTCCGATATGCCCAGGACCCGGGCCTTGGAGCCTCCGGTGTAGGCGATGACCCCGCCATAAAAGTACCGGGAGCTTCCGGGGACGCTGCACAGCATGGAACCCACCAGCCCCGCAGTACACGCCTCGGCTACGGCGATAGTGAGGCCCTTATCCCTGAGCAACTGCCCTACTTCCTCCTCTATTGCTGGCATCGTTGACTACCTTTCGCCCTCCCACTGGGTGGTACGAGTGGGGTCTTGCTCAAACCCTGGAGGGCCTGAAAATAACAAATGGGGTGGAAATGGAATTCTGGAAGGGTCGGCGACCCCCTCCTTTTGTGCCTGGAGGGGTCTGGCAAATGTCGGCATTTCAGTCGGCAAAACCTCTTTACCTGCCTGTCTATGCAGCCTCCCTATTTATTCCACAGATGGTAGTGTTAATGGCTGGTTGAAGTGCGAGAAATCCACACGATACCAAAACTGAAACGCCAAGAGTTCCTCCTCTGCCGGATAGGACCCACTGACCTCATAGGCGTGAATCAAGCCATCCTCAATACCTACCCATCCAGTAAATTCTTCGGTTCCAGCTAACATTTGTAGGCGCTCCTGCAAATCAGGGTCCTGTTCCTCGGGGTCGCCCCAGATGGCTTGCACTCGTTGTGCCAAGTCGTACATTCCGATGATCTTGTTGACTTTGACTCCGCGGAGAGTCTCTTTCCCCACAACGGTGGAATCAAGAAGGTCATTGACTATATGAAAATGCTTGCTTGAGTCCAACGTTAACATTCGGGAACTGTCAAAGCTGCTGGGCTGCTCCTCCCACTCTCCGTCAGCACTGTCTCGTTCATATTCCTTGCCGTCCAACAGTAGCGACTCACTATACTCGCCATTCCCTGTCATCACGATGTGCATCCCCTGGTTGAATACTACGGTCACTGTGATGCTTGTCTCATATGGAGCTGGATCCCCCTCCACCTGGGGGGTCTGCCAAGCGCTCACAGTGGACTTGTAGGTCTCAACAGTGGCATTCGTCTCTTGAGCATCCTCCAGGATTCCCTGGGCTGAGATGTCTCCTGGCGACTTGGCAAACACAAGTGCTAATGCTACTGCGATTGATACCATTCCAACTACGGAGAAACTAACCAACAGTCTTGACTTGGCTGACATGACCGGCAATTCGTCGTTAAATTGGGCTTGGAACAGGATTTCCAGGCATTGGAAAAAGAAA
>JAGWBG010000014.1:16988-20817 GCA_021296015.1 Dehalococcoidia bacterium
ACCGCCACCCCCGTTCCTGCACCCGCCCGACTCAAGCGGAGGGTCATTCCTGCCCCGTATCGAGTACGGGGCAGGCTCTGAGCCGGAATGACGGAGCAAGAGATGCTTTATTGACGGGCCACCGGCTTCGTGCTATTGTATGGTTCGTTTTCAGCCTTACTCTTGGGGAACATAGATGCGAGACCAGGTAGTAGGCCTCTTTCCGAAGGAAGGAAGCGTGGTTGATGCCGCAAGTATGCTGCATGACATTGGATACTCCCCTTCGGACCTGGACCTGGTCAGCATGGATGGTGCAGATGACTCGGCCCTGACTCCCCTGCTGAATCACGTCCGCCCGGGGCGGTTATTGGAGAGGCCGGAAGGGGTATGGCCGTGGGCCATACGAGGCGCTCTCATCGGCTCCCTGGCAGTGGAGGTCCCGGTACTCATCTGGGTATTTCTCGCCTTTGACTCGTGGGGAATTCAGGTGTTTCTCGCCAGCACTCTATGGAAGATTGGGACCCTTCTGGGAGGGATGCTGGGAGCGATTATTGGGCTGGACCGCGGCCTGGAGCCCCGGGTAGCCCATCGCTACCAGGAGCACCTGGCCCTGGGCACAAGGGCGCTGGCGGCACGAGTGCGCCACAGCGACGCCCCTCAAACTCGCGCCATTTTCATAGAGAGCGGAGCTTTTGACGTGCGGAACGTTGAGGGTAGATTCATCGTTAAGAAGTCATCCAATACCAGGCAGGTGGTTGCCGACCGGGTGGGCAATAACTCCCAACGCCCGGAGACTCAAGCCCGCTAGAGACAGCTGTTTCACCGACAGGCGGGCCGATGCGTCAAAGAAAGGAGGAGACCTTGCCGGGGGCACTCTATCGTGCATCTCAAAGTGTAATTGAAGGAGACCTGGTCAACATGGTGCTGGACAGGGAGGAACTCCCCTATGAGATCAGAGAGCTTTATCCTTCCAGAGACGGCCTGCTGGACAACGAGACCATGGCCGAGCAAGGGCTTCCGGGCACGACTACGGCGGACATCAGTAACGCTGGCCGCATCACCGGATACATCCGAGAGTTCGTTACCCATGCTCGGCCCGGCGCTATTCAGGCCGGCTCGGACGTAGCGGTTGCAACTCTCTCCCACCTCTTCAATAACAATCATGAGGTGTCGTTGTGGATGACGGAGAGGTTTCTGGCAGACTCCCAAAGGGCCGTCGGGCAGGACCTGGGCCAGGGCCAGATGCTTGTAAGCGTGGACCTGCTACAGTTTGACCGCTTCTCGGATGAGACCGTGGGGATTCGTACGTTACAGACCACACCGGCCGGGCTTGTCTCTTCCACCGTTGTTGATTTCCGTATTGGGCGGCTCCTTGGCGTTGCCTACCTGGTATCGCTGGGCGACGTGGAGCGGCAACAGCTTGTTCAGCAATTGGGGCTGGAGCTTGAGCGAAAGATGGTCAAGGTATTGCTGGACGCATTCTAAAAACACGTGGCTCTATCCCCAAATCTAATGATAATATGCATCATGTAATATCCCTTGACTTTATGTATAGTGTGCAACCAAAATGAGGGTTTCCCAATCAAATCATGGAAGGGAGACCCTCCAATTACGTGGCCCACACGAGAAGAAGCGTCGAGGACCCCGGTGCAAGTCTGAACAGGCCAAGGCCCTCAGGCATACAGACCTTTTCATCCCTGGCGAGCAAGGACTTCCGCCTGCTTTGGACGGGCGGCATCTTCAGCCAGATGGCCTTCTGGCTCCAGATATTATCACTGGGATGGCTGGTCTGGGAACTCACCAAAGACCCGGACACGGGGCAGGGTTCGGCTCTGCTATCGGGAACCGTATCCGGCCTGAGGGCCTTGCCAACGCTGGTATTGAGTCCCTGGGCCGGAGTACTCCTTGACCGTGTAGACCGCCGGAAGTCGGTAATAGTCGTCCAGTTTATCCTGGGCATATTGGCTGTCCTGTTCGCCTACCTGGTGGCATCCGGCTCAGTGGAGGTCTGGCACGCTTTCGTCTACTCGGCCGTAACCGGGGTCTGCTACGCGCTGGCCATGCCAGCCCTTCAAACCCTCATCGTCAATACGGTCCCGCCTCATAACTTGGGGAACGCCTTTGCCCTAAACGCCATGACGGTCAATATCATGCGGATAACCGGGGCGTTGCTCGGGGGGCTACTGATTACGACCGTGGGGATTAAATGGAACTTCTTCGTGGAGAGCGGGGCTTATATCGGGCTGGCACTCCTGCTAATACCTCTAAAGACCCCCTACCAAGAGCAGTCTACTGCACGGAGTTACTCGGTGCTGACCAATATGAAGGACGGCATCAGCTACCTCTGGAGGGAAAACCGCATCATATTCCACCTTCTGGTGCTCAACCTTATCCTCAACCTGGTATTCATACCCATCCCCAATCTTCTACCGGCCTATACCGGCGAGGTGCTCGGCTCCGAGGCCGACGTGGGCGGATACCTCATGGCCGCCCAGGGAGTGGCGGGACTGACGGCTACCATCTTCATAGCCTCACTGGGTTTCACATTCAAGAAAGGCAAGGTAGGACTGATAGCGCTGGCAACGGGCTGTGCCGCCATCCTGGGGCTTGCCCAGTCCCATTGGCTTTTTCTTTCCCTGGCGATGATGGCCCTTATGGGCGTCTCCCAGACCAACTTCATTGTGAGCAACCAGACCCTGGTACAGGGCATGATTCCGGACACCTTGAGGGGACGGATTACCAGTATCTACACGCTGATGATGGGGGTAAGTCCCATTGGCATTTCCCTCATCAGCCTCTTCATAGAAATGTACACCGCTTCGGGGGCGCTCACCATCGTGTCGTCCGTGGGCCTTGCACTGTCGCTCTGCTTTCTCGTCAGCTTCCGGCAGGTGCGTCAGCTGGAGTGAAGGGCAAAGAGGCGTGCGCTTGACACCGATAGGTGCCGGCGGTACACTGCCCACGGTAAGGAGAGGTATTGATTGAATGGCAAGCGAACCTGCACCCCCGTCCCAGACCGAGGGACCTCTGGTCATCCTTCTAGGAGGGGTCTCGGGCACGGGGAAAACCACACTAGCCAATGCGCTGGTCAGAGAGTTGGGCCTCTCTCACCACCTGAGCACCGGATTCATCAGGGCCTCAATCGCCCATCTGCTTCCCCAAGGGGATGCCCAACTTCTCCAGAAGCACACTTACGACGCCTACGAGGCGTTATCTGACGGCATCCCCTCAGACAGAAGCCCACTCCTGGAAGGGGCCATCCGGCAGTCGCTTCTGCTCAAACCTGCCATAGAGTCTTGTATCAGAAGGGCCGTTCGGGAAGGGATAGGTATGGTCCTGGAGGGCAGCCATTTTATTCCAGGAATCCTGGACCCAGAATCCACCGGTGCCAACCTCATGTGCGTGCTGGACGTGCCGGACAGGGATGCCCTGAAACGTCGCGCTCTCAGCCCCAACCATTCCAGGCGCAAACTCTCCGACATGCAACTGGACCGCCTGATTGAGCTACAAGAGGGAATCCTCAGTCTTGCAGGAGTTCATCATCGGCCTGTGATTGTCAACGACGACCTGACCAGAGCGGTCAGCGAGGCCCGGTCTTTGATAGCGACTCAGGACCGGGAGTCGTAAGAGGCTAGGTCCACGTCCACCGGGGCAGACGCTTCTCGGCGAAGGCTTGTATCGCTTCGGCGTGGTCGTTGGTCTCCGACAGGGTCCGGAAGGCCAGGTGGACCTGCCGCGCCGTCTCCTCGTAGGTTGCGTCCTGGGCCTCGTTGGCTAACCGCTTGAACATCTGCTGTGCCAGGGGTGGGACAGCCTCGATGATTCTGTTGGCGAGGTCCAGGCAGGTGGG
>JAGWBG010000300.1 GCA_021296015.1 Dehalococcoidia bacterium
CGTTAAGGTGAAGGGGCATGAAGGAAGTAATACAAGAGGCGGTGAAGCTTCTTGAGGGTAGCCAACCCTGTGTACTTGCCACGGTAGTGAGGACGAAAGGCTCTACCCCTCAGAAACCCGGAGCCAAGCTGCTCGTCCGAAGGGACGGCAGTGGCGTGGGCACTCTCGGAGGCGGGTGTGTGGAAGGCGACATCTGGTATGCCGCCAAAGAGATAATGCGTCGAGAGGGCGGCCCCGAGTTTCGTGACTATCTGCTCAATGAAGACATCGCCGCAAGGGATGGTCTGGTATGTGGCGGCACCATGTACTTCTTCATTGAGCCGCTTCGTGACCCCCAGGACTTCCTGCCCTTCGGTGAGGAGATGATGGGGGCCTACGAGAGCGGCAACCCGGTGAGCGTGGCCACGTTGGTAAGGACCGACTCGGGCCGGGGGAACGTGGGAGCCAGGATGTTGCTGCGGGAAGACGGCTCCACTTACGGCTCTCTGGGAGACCCGGAGTTGGACGACCTGGCGCTGGATGCGTCGCGTCAGGTGGCCGACCTGGGAACCAACAAGCACGTGATGACCCACGACGGGGTTGAGCTTTTTGTGGAAGGCTTCACCACCCCACCCACCCTGGTGCTGATGGGGGGCGGCCACGTATCCAAGGCCACATACGCCCTCGCCAATGTGCTGGGGTTTCGTATCTACGTAGTGGACGACCGGCCCCAGTTCGCCAACAAGGAGCGCTTCCCAGAGGCCGCGGACACTATAGTAGTCCCCGACTATACCACTGGCCTGGACCAAGTCCCCATAAACGCCAACACATTCATCGTAATAGCCACCCGTGGACACTGGTTTGACGACCTTGCCCTGGAGGCGGCTGTCCGTACCCCCGCCAGGTACGTGGGACTGCTGGGGAGCAGGCGCAAGACCATCCTCATATACCAGCGCCTGACCCAGCTAGGCATATCCCCGGAGCGGTTGAAGGACGTCCATGCCCCCATCGGACTGGACATAGGCGCTCTCACACCCGAGGAGCTGGCTGTCAGTATCATGTCGGAAATCGTCATGTTCCGGCACGGCGGCTCCGGTGGTGCTATGAGAATGGATGAGAAGTACTTCAACCGAGCAATAAACAAGGTAATTCCCACTGAGGCCGCATCGGTCTAGGGCGAGTAATGGCAACTATAGCTGCCCTTCTCCTGGCTGCGGGAGAGTCCACACGAATGGGAGAGACCAAGGCCCTCCTCCCGTGGCACGACAGGCCGTTGATTGAGCACCAGATATCCACCCTCGCGTCGGCAGGCGTATCGCGTACCATCGTAGTCTTGGGGCACCAGTCGGATAGGCTAAAGCCCTTACTTGAGGACCGTTCAGGGATTCAATGGGTCTACAACCCCGATTATAAACAGGGCAAGACTACGTCCATAAAGGCTGGTCTGCACGCTCTAAAAGCCTCTTCAACCCCTCCTGCTACGGGAGAACAAGGCGAGGCTGTACGTCTGCTCCCGGAAGAGTCCATACTTATCCTGAACGCGGACCAGCCCCGCTCCGCCGACACCATACGCCGAGTAATGGAGCTACACCGTCGGGCCGACTCCGCAAAGCGCACCTGTCTGATTACCATACCCACTTACGGCGGTAAAGGGGGTCACCCAATTATTCTGTCCCTGTCCCTGGTGGATGAGCTTATGGATATATCCGAGGACAAGTTGGGAGTCAAGGATGTGGTTCACAGACACGTGAAGGAGACGCAACGGGTAGAAATAGACTGCCCGGAGATACTTCTCGACCTGAATACTCCCCAGGACTATCGGAAGGCGCTGGAGACGCCGTCCTCCTATGCGTTGACAAAGGAACAAAGGCTGCTACAATAATGACATAAAACCACTCTGTGGGTGTGAAAGGAGAAAGGGAACATGCCAGAATACGATATGATTATTCGGAATGGCACAATAGTAGATGGGACAGGTGGGCTGCCCGCCTACAGAGGAGATGTTGCTATCAAGGACGGGAAGATTGCCATGGTTAGTGGCGCAATCAAGGCTTCCGCCAAAAAGGAGTTGCATGCCAGCGGGTGAATAGTAGCGCCCGGAGCGGTTGACCTTCATAACCATTACGACCTCCAGCTCAACTGGGAACCCTACGCCACTATGTCGGGTTGGCACGGCGTGACCACAGT
>JAGWBG010000301.1 GCA_021296015.1 Dehalococcoidia bacterium
CCGTAGGCAACGCACAGGTTTATAATTACTAGGAGACCAGACCCCCTCACCTAGTTATGGGGGCTTCCTGAAGGCTTTTTGAGAGGAGTGTGGACTGAATGGCCCTTCCTGAGCGAATGAAGTTTGGAATCTTCCTGGCTCCCTTCCATCGCCTTGGCGAGAATCCCACGCTGGCTATCGAGCGTGACCTGGAGCTGGTGCAGTGGCTGGATACACTGGGGTTCGACGAGGCCTGGATTGGCGAGCACCATAGCGCAGGGTGGGAGACTATCGCTTCCCCTGATATTTTCATAGGCATAGCCGCCGAAAGGACGCGCCACATCAAGCTGGGCACAGGCGTAATCAGCCTACCCTATCATCATCCCCTGATGGTGGCAAACCGGATGGTGCTGCTGGACCACATGACCAGGGGACGAGTGATGCTGGGCGTGGGACCCGGTGCCCTGGTCTCCGATGCTTATATGCTGGGTATCGAGCCAACCACCCAGCGCGAGAAGATGGACGAGTCCCTTGGAGTCATCGTTCGTTTGCTCACCGAGACCGAGCCAATCAGCCATGAAAGCAGCTGGTTCGAGCTTCATGACGCCGTGCTTCATCTCCAGCCCTATCAGAGGCCCCACATGCCCATCGCAGTGGCCGCTGCCCAGTCGCCTTCAGGCCCTGCTCTGGCTGGCAAGCATGGGGCTGCGATGCTGTCGGTCAGCGTACCCAGAGACCCGGGCCAGTCCGACTTGACCTACCTGTGGGACATCGCCGAGGAGTCCGCAGCGGAGCACGGAAAGACGGTGAAGCGTGATGAGTGGCGTCTGGTGGTCCCGGTCCACCTGGCCGAGAGCCGTAAAGAGGCCATGGAAGACGCGAGGATGGGTGCAGGGTACTATCAGAGGGAATATTTCGAGGAAACCCTGGGCATGAAGTCGGGCACAGACGGCCCCGTCGAGAAGATAATAGATAATATGGTGGAAGGGGGCCAGTGGGTTATAGGCACGCCCGACGACTGCATTGCAGCCATCAAACGCTTCGACGAGAGGAGCGGCGGCTTCGGCGGGCTACTGGTGCAGACCATTGACTGGGCACCGAGGGAGAAGATGCTCCACAGCTATGAATTGCTGGCACGCCATGTGATGCCCCATTTCCAGTCCTCTCTGCTGGGTGTGACCGCATCCAACCAGTGGTCCCGGGACCACGCAGAGGAACTCATGGACTTCAGGGTCCGCTCCATAGACAGGGCCAAACAGGCCTGGGCCGAACGCAGATAGTAGCCCATCACACAGGATATAACCCTCACCCCCCGGTCCATCTCCCAGCGGGGAATGGGTCAGGGATTGGTGGAGGGCGGAGACTCGGCGTGCCAATTCCCGAGTCTTGCTGGAGGTGTTCAGTGCATTTTGGATTGGTAATGGAGTGTGACTATCGAGAGGGCGCTACCCAGGAGGAAGCCTTCAGGGAGGCCTTCGAGCAGGTGGAGACCGCGGAGACCTATGGGCTGGACGGCGTGTGGCTGGCGGAGAGACATTTCGCCGCCCCCAGAGGTCAGCTCGACGTTCAGGGAGTCGGCATACCCTCCATTGTATCCGTTCCCCTCATCATGGCCAGCGCCATCGCCGCACGCACCACGCGGCTTAGGGTGGGCATCGCGGTCAGTGTGCTGCCCCTGTGTCACCCAATTCGCATGGCTGAAGAGGCCGCCACAGTGGACAATATCAGCCTGGGACGCTTTGACTTCGGGATAGGACGCAGCGGATTTGCCAAGGCCTACGAAGGCTACGGCATTCCCTATGGCGAGAGCCGGGCGCGCTTCCAGGAGAGCCTGGAGGTTATCATACGGGCCTGGACCAATGACCGTCTCTCTTATGAGGGGGAATATTACACCTTCGATAACGTCGTGGTAATGCCCAGACCCTATCAGAAGCCCTATCCTCCCATCCGCATCGCAGCCACCACCAGGGAGACCTTCCCCCAAGTGGGGAGCATGGGTTACCCCATATTTGTCGGTCTGCGTGGAATGGACCTCCCGGACCTGGCCCATCACATCGGGGTTTACCGGCAAGCGTGGCGAGAAGCGGGACATCCCGGCGACGGCGACGTAATCCTGAGAATACCGGTCTACGTGGCTGAGTCCCAGGAGCAGGCCCGGTCTGAGCCCGAGGAGAG
>JAGWBG010000015.1 GCA_021296015.1 Dehalococcoidia bacterium
ACCCCCGGAAGGCGTTGAATGGCTGAGATAGCAAGAGTCTCGGTGGACATTCACGTCCACAACAGTGACTTCCGAGCGACGGAGATTGTGGCCGACCTTCGCAACATCGCCGAAACATTGTTCTTCCCGATGAAGTGTGTCGGGTTCTGGGATACCCCCACAAAGGGGCACATCTGCCCTCAGCTACAACGCGGCCATGAGTGTCCCCACCACGACGGGCCTGCTCTTGAAGTCCCGGATGGATACCGGGACACAGTGGAGAATGATCTGGGGGGTGTGCTTGAGGTAGCATTTCCCCACGCTGGCGTCTACATATACCTGGGCTAAACTCCCGCGCAATGATAATAATGATAACAGAGCGGGTTTCTTAGAGGGTATTTTCAAGGGCGTTGCCCAGGGAATAGCCCCAGGTTACATGCCGGGCCTCCTTATGCTATATTGTTCATGGCAGGCCGTATCCATTCTACCTGTTTGCGGAAGGAGGCATTATGGACCGCTCCCTTGAGTATCTCAGTGACTACGCGGCATCCCTCTCCTACAACGGTCTCACCGATAGTGCGGTAAGGGCCGTCAAACAGCGGTTCATAGACTCCATAGGATGCGCCATAGGCGGGTACACGGCCGAACCTTGCAAGATTGCTCGTCGCCTGTGCTCCTCCACAGGTTCACCCCTTACCGCCAGGGTCATCGGCTCCCTGTTTCGGACCACCCCGGAGATGGCAGCCTTCGCCAATAGCACGATGGTCAGATACCTGGACTTTAACGACGCCTACCGGGTCAAAGACGCAGGGCATCCCAGCGACGCCATACCTGCCGTGCTGGCCACCGGTGAAGCCGTCCATGCCGACGGCAAAGCTTTGATAACGGCGACGGTACTGGCCTATGAGGTCCAGTGTCGCATCATAGAGGAGACGGTTCTGGACCAGAAAGGCTGGGACCAGCCGGTGTACGTGGTGTTGGGGAGCGCTCTCGGAGCCGGAAAACTCTTCGGGCTGACCAGGGAGCAGCTGGGCAACGCAGCAGCCCTGTCCCTGACCCCCAACATGGCCCTGTACCAGAACCGTGTGGGTGAGCTTTCCATGTGGAAGGCGGCTGCCGCCGGCATGGCGGCGCGCCAGGGCATCTTCGCTGCCCTCGTAGCACAGGAGGGGATGACAGGCCCGGAAGAGGCCATCGAAGGCCAGTACGGTCTTATGAACCAGGTGACCGGCCAGTTCAGCATTGAGCCGCTGGGCGGCAATGGAATGCCCTTCAGAATCAGCCGCACCAATATCAAGACCTTCCCGGTCAGGGATTCGTGCCAGCTTGTCGCCCGTACCGCTCTTGAGCTTCGCAAACAGGTAGCGCCGGAGGACATCAGGTCCCTTCACATCAAGACCTACTCGTCGGCCTACCGGTGGGCAGTGGAGCCGAAGCAGCTTTGGGAACCCAAGACCCGGGAGACGGCAGACCATAGCATACCATTCTCCATCGCCGCCGCTATACTGGATGGCGAGGTCAGCCCTCAGACATTCAGCCGGGGCAGGTTCCTCGCTCCCGACGTGCTGGACCTTATGGGCCGGATGCACATCGAAAACGACCCGGATTTCAGCGCCCAGACCCCCGACGTGAGGAACTGTAGCATCGAGGCTACCACCGTCTCCGGCGAGACGCGGACGGCCCACTGCACACTGACGGCGGAGGACATCGAGAGGGGTATGACCGACGAAGAGGTGGCGGCCAAGTTCATCGGGCTGGTCCAGGACATCCTCACCCCCGCTCAGACCAGGACCACCCTTGACATGCTGTGGCGTCTGGAAGAGCTGGACGATGCGGCCAGGATACTGGACAACCTGGAGGCGTGAAGGCGCGCCTCTATCGAAAGGACTGGCACGCGGTGGGCAGCGCGTTGCGGACCCGCTCCGGCAGGGTGTTCTCTGCGGTGCATCTGGAGGCGTACGTGGGTAGGATGGCCGTCTGCGCAGAGGCCATCGCCCTGGGTATCGCCGTCAAGGAGGGCGACTCCGGCGTCGATACCGTAGTTGCCGTATCAAGCTCCGGCGAGATAATGGCCCCCTGCGGCATGTGCCGTGAGCTCATATCGGACTACTCGCCAGAGGCAAGGGTTATCGTCCCTGGCGATGGGGGTGCAGAGGTGGTGGGCGTAATGGATCTGCTGCCTAGTAAAGTACCTCCGTCCCAATGGGACGTGAGCAGCGTCCTACGGCAAGCTCGCCAGGGCCTCCATCTGACCATCCACGTCGGACAGGTCCGGCAACAGCCTGAGGACCAGGCCGTCTTTATCAATAATTACCGCCGGGCGTCTCCCCTCGGACGGGTTGGCCAGATACCGTTCATCTCCGGCCTTTGACATTCCATAGGCCAGGGCGATGGCCCTGTCCGGGTCCAGAAGGATGGGGAAGGGTAGGGCCTCCTTCTCCACCCAGGCACTGTTTGCTTCCTGGCTCCTGTCATTGACGCCAAAGACCAGAACGTCTTTTGATGTAAAGCCGGAGTAACTGTCACGGTACCCGTGACTGTGGCGGGTTCAATTATTGCCCCCCGGCGAGGAGTAGAACCAGAGCCATACTACTTTTCCCCTCAAGTCTGACAACCTGACTTCCCTGCCCGTGTGGTCCACAGTCGTGAAATCCGGCGCTACGTCACCTTCCTTGAGCATTACATATCCCCCGTTTGTCACGCTACTTGAAACCTGTACCCTGCCCTGGGACTATGAAGTCCTGCCTGCTGTCCTGGACAAGGATGCCAGTCTAACCCAGAACCCTCAGACAGTCAACTCCTCTGTCTCGCTGTCCAGGGACTAAAGGCCCTACTCGTTTCCACTGTGTTGGCGACCTAAATCACGTCGCACAGCATCATGTCCTGGTAGCCCTCGCGGCGGCGGATAAGCCGGGCCTCGCCAGCCTTAACCAGCACTATGGGCGGCCTGGGGTTGAGGTTGTAGGTGCTGGACATGGCGAGACAGTAAGCTCCGGCGGCCGGTATTGCGATGACATCATCGGCTTCCACCGGGGGCAGGGTTATGTCCCGGACCAGCACGTCTCCCGATTCGCAGTATTTCCCTGCGATGGTGACCTTATCCGACGGCTCCATCCGCATCTTCCCGGCCACCACGGCCTCATAGGCCGCATCGTACAGGGCAGGCCGAATGTTGTCTCCCATGCCCCCGTCCACCGACACGTACTTGCGGACACCGGGTATGTCTTTCACGGCCCCCACCCGGTACAAGGCAACCCCCGCAGGCCCCACTATGGCCCTGCCCGGCTCAACCACCAGCCGGGGGGCCTCCATGCCCAGTGTCCGGCAGGTATCCAGCATGGTGGAGACGATGGCCTCGGCATAATCGCCGACGGGTGGCGGCTCCTGGTCCCGGGTGTAGGCGATGGCGAAGCCGCCCCCGGGGCTTATCTCCTGGAGGATTAGCCCTTCCTCTCTGAACTGGGAGGCGAAGTTGAGCACTAGTTCCATTGCCACTTTATAGGGTTCCAGCTCGAAGATGGGCGACCCCAGATGGAAGTGCAATCCTAGCAGTTTCAGGTTGGATGACCGGAGGGCTTGGAGTATCGCTTCCTCGGCCTGCCCGGTCTGAATGGGAAACCCGAATTTGCTATCCAGGATGCCTGTGGTGGTGTGTACGTGGGTGTGGGGGTCCACGCCTGGAGAGACTCGGATAAGTATCTCCTGCACCTTACCCGCCTCGTTAGCCAGCCGGTCCAGAAGCTCCAGTTCGTGAAAGCTGTCTACCACGACCAGCCCGATGTTCCACTCCAGAGACTCCCTCAACTCATCCCGGCCCTTGTTGTTGCCGTGGAAGTAGACCATCTCCGGCGGAAAATCCACGGCCTTGGCGACGGCCAACTCTCCCCCGGATACCACGTCCAGCCCAAGTCCCTCCTCCTTGAATATACGAGCGAGGGCCGGGTTCACGTAGGCCTTGCAGGCATATACTACGGTGGTCTCCTGGTGGCGTGAGCGAAACTCCTGGACGAACTGGCGGCACCGGTTCCTCAGCATATCCTCGTCGAAGACATATAGGGGAGTGCCGAACTGGGAGGCCAAGTCCAAGACGTCGCAGCCGCCTATGGCAAGATGGCCCCGGCTATTGACCTCCGTGGTCTCCGGAAAGACCCTTTGAGGAAACATGGTTCAACCCTCCTAATCATTAGAATATGGGCCTCCCGTTACGCCGCCGCCAGACCACATAACCGACTACCAGGACGGCTATCCAGATGGGGCTGAATATGCCTATCCAGATGCCCACGTGGGCCAGCCCGCGTCCTGTTGCCGCTAGCGCTTCCACAGCGCTTCCGGCCACGCCTCCTGCGCTCCACGGTGATGCCTCAATTACATAGACCATAACGGAATCTGTGCCCGTAACCTCACCGGTGTCACTCTTGCCGGTGACCGTCAGGACCACGGTGAAGGGCAGGGGCCTGTAGTTGGGATATGTGTGAATGGCTGCAACGGTAGTACCTGCCTCGGTGATGCTGCCGGTGACAGGCTGGGAGCCGTCGCCGAAGTCCCACCGGAAGGTCATATCCGACATACCCTCCGGGCGGGTGAAGGAGCCGATAAACTCGAGGGTATCTCCCTCTTCCACCGTGTGGTCAGACCCGGCGAATACCTCGATCTTGGGGACCCTGGTCACGGTGGCAATGAGGGTATCTTCGCCCTCGGCTACCCCCGCCTCACCTGTGCCGGTAATCTTGAAAGTCACGATGAATGGGGAGTCTCGCTTATCGCCGTATACGTGGGTTACGGTGGCGGTGGTGCGAGAGGAGCCGTCCAGGGTGGGTGCGGTGCGGGTGCCGGTCAACAGGCCAGAACCGTCGCCAAAGTCCCACTCGTAGTAGAATTCGTCAATGCCCTCCGGCGGGGTGAACGTCGCCCGAAACCTGGCGGTTTCTCCCTCGCTCACCGCCTGGTCAGGCCCGCCGTTCACCGCCATGCCGGCAGGGGCCAACTCCAGATTCACGTTGATGAGGGAGAAAGCCGATGTTTCTTCCAGGTACTTGGCACGTCCCTGGAAGCTCTCAAGCTCGCCCTGAACTCTGGTTAGCTCCCTCTGGACCTCCAGCAAATCGGTCACCTTACCTGTCTGCTCCATGAGCTTGATTAGCTGCTCCTCGGTAGCCTGCAAGTTTCTCATCCGGGCCTGGATGTCCACGTACTCGTCGGTTACGTCCCTACTGTCGGAAATTACCGACTTCACATCCGAGGCCATGCCCCGCAGGCGACCTATGGCCTCGTCAACCCTGTCCACCGGAACGCGGGCCGAGATGAACCCCCGGTGCTTTTCCTGGTGGCTCGAAGTGACGACCCACCCACCGAACTCCTGGGTCATGGTAGTGATGTCGTTCAGGGCGCTCGACACGTCTTCCACCACAATCATCATATCCACGGTGCGAACTATCAGGCGCTGCTGCGTTGGGCTTGACTGGTCTTCTACCGTCGTGAGCCCCGCTCTCGCCACCCTTTCCGCCATCACCGGCATCGGCACCGCTGATTCCGTCACCACCGCCTTCATCAGGTCCGGGTCTGCCATCATTGCCTGTGGCGCCGGTGTACCCGTTGGTTGTGGTGCTGGCGTTGGAGCCGCCATCGCACTTACGCTCTCTTCCGCGCTTTCATTACGGCCATCTTCTATTGAGTACCATTCGGGGTCATCCAGGCTTGCGTCTATGGAGACCTCCCCCGCGTCGTTACCACCGCAAGCCGCGAGCAGCAGGACAAGGACAATTGACATACCCAGGATAGTAAAGAGGGTCTTGCGACGGGTCATTTCATACCTCCTGACACCATGCTGGAAGGCGATGCCTTCACTAGCAATACAGACGGAGGTAAGGGGAGAAAAGTTCCCACGCCTGGGCCACCCGGCGGTATGCTCACTTTGCATATCTCTTCTCTGAAGGCTGACCTCATATTAAATTCACCACCCAGGGGTGTCAAGCTAGGGCAGGGTCTTTCAAAAGTCCCTTCCCTCTTGGTGGGGGAAGGTTAGGATGGGGGTGACCCGCCTTCGGCGGGCGTCAGGAGAAACTCCCCCTCTCCCACAGGTGGAAAGGGGATTTTTCAATTGCCCGACGTACCTTATCCGCTTACTATGCCGTCGGGGGCTTTTTCTGGTAAGATGGTTATGGATTGTTGAGCAAGCAGCCGTTGCCCTGGACTTGACCCAAAGTGATGGCTCTCTCAAGGAGGGTAGAAGTGCCTCTTCATTACGAAGATAGCGAAGTACGTGTAGTTAAAGTGCCCCACATGGGGCCGTTGGACAACAACAGCTATATTCTGGCGTGTCGTCAGACGGGAGAGGCGGTAATTATTGACGCCCCCGCCGAGCCGGAGAAGCTGCTAGGGGAAGTGGGGGATGTCAAGGTGAATGCTATCATCATCACCCACCGGCATGGCGACCACACGGCCGGCCTCCAGGAGATGAAAAACGGTACAAGCGCTCCTGTGGCAGTCCACACCGACGACGCTCCGGCGTTGCCCATGCCCCCGGAGATTCAGCTAAATGATGGCGATACCTACCAGGTGGGCAATGTCCGGCTACGTGCCATACACACGCCCGGCCATACGCCCGGAGCACTTTGCCTGCTTACCGGGAAGCTCCTCTTCACGGGAGATACCCTGTTCCCCGGCGGCCCCGGCAGGACCGGTTCCCCCGAAGCCTTCCGGCAGGTAAAAGACAGCATAACCGGGAAGCTCCTGGCACTGCCCGACGATACTGCCGTCTACCCCGGACACGGCATAGACACCACCATAGGCGAGGCCAGGAGGCAGATTCAGGAGTTCGATTCAAGGCCTCACCCCAACGACCTACACGGTGACGTGGAGTGGCTAAAGAGCTAACAACCCCGGACTTGACCCGGGGCATCAGCCGGCTGAACGATGATGGCTTTCTCTTAGGGAGTGAATATGTACCAAAGGACTGTGCTAGATAACGGATTACCTGTGCTCACCTCCTCTATGCCCCATACCCGGTCTGTATCTATGGCCATATTCATCGGAGCAGGCTCCAGATACGAGTCCGACGAAATTGCGGGTACGTCCCATTTTCTGGAGCACCTGCTCTTCAAGGGCACCAAGGCTTGGCCCACTGCCAGGGAAATAAGCGAGGCGGTGGAGGGGGTCGGCGGTATTATGAACGCCAGCACCGACAGAGAGATGACGGTGTTCTGGTGCAAGGTGGCAAGGCCCCACTTCCAGCGTTCCCTCTCGGTCCTGGTGGATATGATGCTCAATCCCCTTCTCGACCCCACGGAGCTAGAGAAGGAGCGGGAGGTGGTGCTGGAAGAGTTGAGGATGGTCAATGACTATCCAACCAATCGTGTTGACCTGCTTATTGACGAGACTCTCTGGCCCGACCAGCCCATGGGCAGGGACGTGGGAGGAAGCCAGGAGTCGGTAAGCAACATCACCCGCGAGCAGATAGTAGACTACGTTAGCCGCCAGTACACCCCCCGCAACGCGGCGGTGGCGGTGGGTGGAGACATATCCCATGAAGAAGAGGTGGACCTGGTGAGCGAGGTACTAAAAGACTGGGCCCCGGAGGAACCCATGAGCTGGTATCCGGTGCGGGATGGGCAGGAGATGCCTCGCATCCGGGTGGAGCAGCGCAAGACCGACCAGGCCCACCTGTGTATCGGACTCCCTGGCCTGCCCCTTTCCCACCCGGACAGGTACGTCCTGGGACTGATGAACGTGATTCTGGGCGAGGGCATGAGCAGCCGTCTGTTCCTTGAGCTACGGGAGAATCAGAGCCTGGCCTACGATGTACATAGCTCGATAAACCTCTTCCGAGATTGCGGCTCTTTGATTGTTTACTGTGGCGTGGAGCCTCAGAAGAGCCAGAGGGCCGTAAGCGCTATCATGGAGCAACTGAACGGCCTCCGGCATGACATCCCCGACAGTGAGCTTGAGAAGGCACGGGAGCTTTCCAAGGGCAGGATGCTCCTGCGCATGGAGGACAGCCGGAGCGTCGCCATGTGGATGGGGGCCCAGGAGACGCTGACGGGAAGGGTCCGCACCGTGGATGAGGTGGTGGAGCGATTGGATGATGTCTCCACCGAGGATATAGAGCGTGTGGCCGGGGACATCATACGGGAGGACAAGCTGAACCTTGCGGTGGTCGGACCCTATCGCAGTGACCGCCGGTTCCGCAGCCTGCTGAAGCTCTAGCCGGCCTAGGGTCCCTTGGTTGTCATCCTGAGGAGCGCAGCGACGAAGAATCTAAAGCGGTTGTCCGATGCATGGAACCTTAGATTCCTCTCTGCGCTCGGAATGACAGGGATGTAGGGCTTCGTCGCGAGTTGCACAAAGGTCATCTCCCGGGGCTAAAGCTCAATCTCTTTCAGGTCAGGGGATAGTACAAGCCGGGCCTCCGTTAGCCCCTGCACGTCCTCCGCCGTCCAGCCCGGCGCAACCTCTTTGAGCACCAGCCCCTCCACGGTGACCTCAATCACCGCTATGTCGGTAACCATGAGGCTTACACAGCCCCTTGCCGTGGGGGGATAGGAACACTCTTTCACTATCTTGGGCCGGTCGTTCCTGTCAGTATGCTCCATAGCCACAATGACACGTCCGGCTCCCATAGCCAGGTCCATAGCGCCGCCGATGTTGCCCACGCCCCTCTCGGGCAGCATCCAGTTCGCCAGGTCGCCCACCTCCGAGACCTGAAGAGCGCCCAGTACGGTCACGTCTATGTGGCCGCCCCGAATCATGGCGAAGGCATCGGCGGAACTGAAAAAAGACATGCCCGGAACCATCTTGAGGAACTGGCCTCCTGCATTGATGAGGTCTATGTCCTCCTCGCCCTCATCTGCCAGGGGGCCGCAGTTCAGTACACCGCTTTCGCTATGGTAGAGCACCGTCATCCCTTCGGGAACGTAGCTGGATACCAGGGTTGGTATGCCAATGCCCAGGTTGACACAAGCGCCATCGGGCAGTTCCTTGGCTACCCGCATGGCGATAACTTCCCTATCGAGGCGCTCTTTGTCCATAACGTCACCGACATCCGCTCATAGACCGGGATATGCGACTGGATTATAATAGGCTTGAGGGATGCTGATTGAATAGGTTCGGTCAAGGGGATGATAGGCTTGAGGGACAGAAGAAGTCAAGATGAGTATGTTCCGGGCAAGTGGGTGAGAAGGTTCCCGATTCTGGCTGCACTGAAAAGCTTCGCCAACGGTGTTAATCCCAAGTACGGCACGAAAACGGTTGTGGTATCCAAAATCACGGGAAACATCGTGTGGCTGGAGGACAAGTCCGGGAACATTATAGGGCCGGATTATAGCGGTAAAACAGGGCTGAGAAGTAAGTGAGGGTTCACAGGGGTCAGGATAGAACCGGATTCCCATTTGAGTTCCGGGTGGCCTTCTACCTGGTCGCAGTATTCACGATTGTCTCTTTCGTCCTCTGGATTACGCTCCCCGGAGACCACAGAACGGTCCCCGTGTTGGAGCGTACCTGGCCCCCACTGCTGACAGGGTTCGCTGGTATGGTGTTCGGGAAACTGTCGTGAGGTGTGTATCTGGCCTGTCGCCGGTTTCATTCAAGATAGATGCCTACCCATTGGAAGTGGGCAAGGAAATTAAACGACGTCTGGGAGTTGCGCCGCGGTAGTCAAAGGATTTTCTATTTCTGGGATGGGACCACTCAACGATATATCCTGTTGAATGGATACAAGAAACAGAGAGGTAAAGGGGACCGTCACGAAATTCAGAGAGCTGAACGTTTGAGACAGGACTATCTAAGAGAAAAATAGGGGAGAAACCATGACCGACAACGCACTGGAGGAAATCGAAAAATGGCTGCAAGACGATGCACATCGTCAGGCGTATGGTTCTGAAAATATAAGACTGGACTTGGCCATCGCCCTTGCAGAAGCACGCCACAGTGTCAGACTTACTCAGAAACAGCTAGCGGAAATGAGTGGAGTAAGCCAGGCATACATCGCCAAATTAGAGAGTGGTGCGGCAAATCCTACAATAGGTCATATTGGAGCGCTGGTTGCGGCCATGGGGCTGAGGCTCAGGTTCAAGTTTGAACCCATATTGATGCCCGGCCTCGATAACGCGCTTTCGCAAGAACTAACAAATCATCCCGTTCGTTCATAAGGGAAGAACCCCGCCGGCCTCTGTACGATGCGCTGCACAAAGACCCCCGGCGTGACGACGGCGTCCGGGTCAAGCTGGCCCGCCTGGACTATCTCATCAACCTCAACGATGGTAACAGTTGCCGCCGGGGCCATCACGGCGTTGAAGTTGCGCGATGTACCCCTGTACACCAGGTTGCCCATAGTATCGGCTCTGTGGGCACGCAGAAGGGCGTAGTCGCCTACGATTCCATATTCTAGCACTTGCTCTCGTCCGTTTATCAGCCGTGTCTCCTTGCCCTCGGCTATCTGCGTGCCTGCCCCGGTTGGAGTGTAGAAGGCAGCAATGCCGAATCCCCCGGCCCTGATACGCTCCGCCAGCGTACCCTGGGGAACCAGTTCTAGGTCTACCTCGCCACGCCTGTAGGCAAGCTCAAAGGCGCTGGGACGGGACGGGGAAGGCGAAACCGGGAATGATGCCACGGCTTTCCGCACCTGGCCACTGTCAACCAGCACGCTGTGGTCTATTGGTAGAAAACCGGGCGGGGTGCCGAAGCTGACCGCGCGAGCTATGCCGGCGGTGTTGCTCACAATGGTCAATTCCCTAGAGCCCTGGTCTCGCAGGGCCAGAATCAGGTATTGGGCCATCCCGCCCGGGCCGGCGAAACCGTCCAGCAGGACTGTAGAGCCGTGGGGTATATCGGCCACGGCTGCCGCCGCGCTGGAGTAAACTTTACTATTGGCCTCTCCCACAGCCTCAGAGAGAGCCATCTCTTTCAGGTCAGGCGACGGTATGAGAGTGGCTCCGGTAATACTCTGCACCTCCTCTACAGTCCAGCCGGGAGCCACCTCGTTGAGCAGGAGGCCATCGGCGGAGACCTGAATCACCGCTACGTCGGTGACTATAAGGTCCACACACCCCAGCCCGGAGGAGGGGTAGCCCAGGTCCGTTACCACACGGGGGCTGCCATCTTGGGTAGTATGCTCCATTATGGCGATGAGGCGTTTTGCGCCGGCTGCGACATCTACTGACCCACCTACCATGCCCCCGGCAGCCGTCCTGTCAGCCAGGTCTCCCCTCTCCGAGACCTGCAACGCCTCTACCACTGCCACGTCCACGTACCCACCTCTGACCATGCCAAGGGAGTCGGCCTGATGCACTATTGAGCCTCCGGGCAGTAGTCCGACGGGTTCACCCCCCGCATCCACTAGGTCCGAGTCCCAATCCTCCCTCTGGGGTTTCGGGCCACGATTTATCAAGCCGTTCTCGGCGTGGAATATCACACCCATGCCATCTGTCACGTAGTCTGGCACCATTCCCGGCAATCCGACTCCCAGGTTGACCAACTGTCCGGGGCCAAGCTCGGAGGCCACCCTGTTCGCCAGAAGCTGCCGGCTAATTCCTGGTTTCACTCGGCTTCTCTCCAACCGCTACAATTCTGTCCACATATATGCCGGGGGTTATGATAAGCTCCGGGTCCAGCGCTCCCGGCTGGACAACCTCATCCACCTCTACGATGGTCACGTCGGCGGCCATAGCCATTATCGGGTTCCAGTTGCTCTCGCAACGCATGTACACCAGGTTTCCCAGGGTATCGTCGTTGTGGGCGAGGAGGAGGGCATAGTCGGCCTTGAGGG
>JAGWBG010000302.1 GCA_021296015.1 Dehalococcoidia bacterium
ACTTAAGGACCTCACCTCAGAATGTGCGCGAAAGCTCGGCGATGAAGAAGCAGCCGAGGTTCTGGACCGAGTGAAGGCC
Organism: Dehalococcoidia bacterium; assembly: GCA_021296015.1. Lineage (GTDB taxonomy): Bacteria > Chloroflexota > Dehalococcoidia > Lucifugimonadales > JAGWBF01 > JAGWBG01. Next base: position 80 of record JAGWBG010000302.1, read on the forward strand.
CTGGGATTCCACTATGCCACCACCTCCGGGCTGACTATCGCCATCAATGATATTCAGGTGTCTCCCAAGAAAGCGGAGATTATCAGCGAGGCGAACCGTCACGTTGAAGAGTTCGAGGACCAGTACATGATGGGCTTGGTAACTGAGGATGAAAGGTACAGCAGGACTGTGGACACCTGGACCCAGGCCAGCGACCGCATGGAAGACATCGTAAAAGATGACATGAGCAACTATGGATCGGTCGCCCTGATGGCCGTGTCCGGCGCCAAAGGTAACATAGCCCAGATCAAGCAAATGGCCGGGATGCGTGGTCTTATGAGTGACCCTAAAGGCCGTATCATAGACCTGCCTATCAAATCAAGTATCCGTGAAGGTCTCACAGCCCATGAGTACTTTATATCTACTCACGGAGCGCGGAAAGGACTGGCAGATACGGCCCTTAGAACGGCAGACAGCGGCTACCTCACTCGGAGGCTCATAGATGTTTCCCAGGAGGTAATTATCCTGGAGGATGACTGTGGCACAACTGAAGGTGTCTGGCTCAAGGCCAGGGCTGGTGACCCTTTGCTCTCCCCGCTAGAGGAGAGCATGTTGGGCAGGATTGCGGGGGCCACCATGGTTCATCCCGATACCGGGGAGATACTGGTAGACCGGAATGAGATGATAAACGAGTGGCAAGTCCAATCACTTATGGATGCCAACATCAACGAGATATACGTGCGTTCAGCCCTTGCCTGTGAAGCGCACCGAGGAATTTGCCGGCTATGTTACGGGCGCATACCCGCTACCGGCAAAATGGTGGACATGGGTGAAGCCGTAGGTATTATAGCTGCCCAGAGCATCGGTGAGCCGGGCACTCAGCTAACCATGAGAACCTTCCACACGGGTGGCGTGGCTGGCCTGGACATTACCAGTGGATTGCCTCGTGTGGAGGAAATTTTTGAGGCCAGGGTCCCCAAGGGCTACGCCGTCCTTGGTGACATAGACGGTCTGGTGATTGTCGAAGACGATGCTGAAGGCCGGCGATTAAGGATAATAAGCCGTGAGGAGTATAGGGAGGGCTACCAACTGCCGCCCGGGTTTGAGGTACTGGTAGATGACGGAGAGCACGTGGACGCCGGTGTCTCTCTTGCTCGTGCCCTTCCGGGTCCCACCGGGGAAGACGAGGCTTTTGAAGAGGGTCTCCCGGAGCTTGTGGCCGGAATAGGTGGCAGGGTGGAGATTGGGGCAGACGGTCTCTCAATAGTATGGGAAGATATTGAGGAAAGAGAACACATTGTTCCGGCCTCCGCTCACGTTATGGTAGAAAGCGGCACCATGATCAAGGCCGGTGACGCTCTTACCGCGGGGCCTTTGAACCCCCATGATATCTTGAGGATTCGCGGCAAGGATGAGTTGCAGCGTTACCTGGTAGGCGAGATACAGAAAGTCTACCGTTCCCAGGGCGTGAATATCCACGACAAGCACATTGAGGTCATCCTAAGACAAATGCTGCGGCGTGTACAGGTGGATACTTCAGGGGATGCTGAGCTTATACCTGGGCAAATCGTGGACAGGTTCGAGTTTCAGGACAAGAACGCCAAGGTGCTGGCTGAGGGTGGAGAACCCGCCACCGCCAAATCGGTACTTCTCGGAGTTACACGGGCATCGCTGCTTACCGACAGTTTCCTCGCGGCTGCATCATTCCAAGAGACTACTCGTGTGTTGACGGAAGCAGCCGTGACCGGTGCCAGAGACAGGCTGCTGGGCCTGAAGGAAAACGTGATAATAGGAAGGCTCATACCCGCCAGAGCCAACTTCTTCGCCGAGGGGGCGAAGCAGCTTGTTGCGGCCCAGGAGGAGGAAGGCTTCTCTAGTCCCTGGTATGACATCGCTGAAACGTCTTCAGCCAATAACCAGGAAAACGGGCATGAGGTAGATGAGGAGATATTCGTGGAGGATCCGGCAGAGTAATTCAGCAAGGCAAGAGGCACGAAAGGCGTTGGAGATAACCGTTCCCCCCAAACTGTCAACGGAAATAGCGCCCCGGCACCACGTGGGCCTTGAGCTGGCGATTCCGGTGATGAAAGCATGGGATGGCTATGGCAAGGGACTCCTTGATGAGGAGTCCCTCTTTTTAGAAGAGGTGGACATCCAGCGTCTTGGCGCGGTGATAGCCAAAACTGTCACCATGTGCCCAAGAGAGGGAAACCCGGAACCGAGGTGGTATCCGTCATCTTGGAGGCAAGCCCGGAAGGCCAGTGAAAGCATATATATCAACTCCATTGGCCTTACCAATCCTGGTATCAGAGTGGCGCTCGACGAATTGGCGCCCTTATGGGCACGATGGGATATTCCCGTCGTCTTGAGCATAGCTGGCGAGACGGTGGAGGAATTCGGCTCAATGGCCGCTATGGCCAATAGGACTCCCGGCATCGCGGCCATTGAACTCAACCTCAGCTGTCCGAACATAGAAAACGGTGCCCACTTTAGTC
>JAGWBG010000303.1 GCA_021296015.1 Dehalococcoidia bacterium
CACGTATGTGACCTGATTGCACCTGTGTATGCATCGTTGACAATATACCGGAGGCTCTCTACAATCCTAGACAAGAAAGCCTTGCATCAAAGCGTATTCCTCACACTTGGCACGGTAACCGCAATGACTACTATGAGACAGCTATATGAACTCCAGGAGTTGGACCTGAGAATAACGGAGTGCAACGGTATAATTTCCTCGGTGGACGGCCAAATAGGAAACAGAGAGGAGTTGGACGCAATCCACCGGGAGCTTGATACCCAGAGCGATTTCCTCAGTCAGTTGCGTGTCAAGCAGAGGTCTCACGAGATGGACGTAGAGTCTGCGAGAGAGAAGCTGGGAGAGGTAGAGGGAAAGCTTTACGGCGGCACGGTAACTAACCTTCGCGAACTGGGCGGTTTCGAGAAGGAAGCAGCATTCCTGCGGAGCCGGCTAGAGGAGTTGGACAATAACCTTCTGGATGCAATGGAGAGACTGGAACAGGCCCAGATGAGAGTCGCTTCCCTGGAGGATGAGACCAATCGCTCTGAGGAACAATGGCAGATAAACCAGAAGGACTTGGCGGAGCGACGAAGGCAGGCTGAGGAGACTTTGGCAGGCTTGGAGACCACCCGCCAGGGATTGGTTGCCCAAGTGGGACCTCAGGAGCTAAGACTATACGAAAGCCTCCGAGTATCAAAAGGAGGCGTTGCCATCGCCAAAGTTGAACGAGGACTCTGCCGGGGCTGTCGAATGGCCCTGCCTACCAATCAGATTCAAAGGGCCAGAGGGGGTCGGGAGACGGTCCTTTGCAACAGCTGCGGGCGAATCCTCTACATTAGCTAGGTTACTTGACCCCCCACAGAGTATATGCTAAATTCTTGAAGGTCAGGTAGGCTGGGCGACCGCTGCCCCGATGATGGGGGAGAGGAAAGTCCGGGCTCCACCGGGCAGGGTGCTGGGTAACGCCCAGGCTTCCGTATGATGTTCCCCATCATACGGGGGACGGAAAGTGGCACAGAGACTAAACCGCCTCGGCAGGACTCACACTGGGCATAGCCATAGGGTCGAGGCAGTCGGGGTAAGGATGAAAACGGACGGTAAGAGCGTCCGGCCGGCCATGGCGACATGGCGGCGGCCAAACCCCACCTGGAGCAAGGCCGAATAGGGGAACTATGGGTGCTCGGCCCGTTCCCGGGTTGGCCGCTTGAGTCCGTCGGCAACGGCGGACCTAGAGAGATGGTCGCCGCTCCGGTCAAGCACCGAAGTACAGAACCCGGCTTACAGGTCTACCTGGCCTGAGCTCTCTGTGAGGCTTTGACAAAGGTGTCCGGAAATGGTTTGTGCTTTGGGGATACGAGAAGAGGGTTGCGCCGCGGTGATAGACGGCCTGGAAAAAATCGGGCTGAATTACTTTATCCATATTCCCGATAGCTATGGCTCTCCGGTAATCCGGCATTTCCAGGAGCACCCTACCGTGCAGTGTTTTTCCGTGGCCAGGGAAGAGGAGGGTATAGGTATAGCCGCTGGCCTGACTATGGGTGGGAAGAAAGGCGTGCTTTTCTACCAGGACGTAGGGCTTGGCAACTCTATGGTGGCTCTTACCACCTTTGCTCTAGCCTATCACATGCCTATGCTCATACTAGCCATACGCAGAGGCGGATTCGGAGAGTTCAACGCAGCAGTGCACACCTACTCTGAGCACGCCATCGAGATGGTGGAGTCTATGAACCTGAAATCTTTCGTCCTTGACTACCGTGTGCCAGTAGAAGAGTGGCCCCTGGCAATCGTGAGGTCCTACGAGTATATGCATCTGACTCATAGGCCCGTTGTAGTCTTTCTCAATCTGAAGGAATAATTGGACCCAATCACCGGTAAGCAGAGCATCCAGCTATAAGAGCCAATATGAACAACATAGTCCAGAGAATTGATGCCTTGAGCACCATCTCAAGTGAGTTCCCCAGTGACCCCGTGGTCCTCACTTGCGGAGCTACCTCGCGGGAAATGGCCCACATGGACAGGAGGCCGAACCACCTCTATGTGGTGGACTCCATGGGTCTCGTAAGCTCCATCGTCCTCGGCCTGAGCCTTTCATTAGAGAAAAGCCAAATCGGCAGATGTATAGGGGTGGAAGGCGATGGCGGTATGCTTATGA
>JAGWBG010000304.1 GCA_021296015.1 Dehalococcoidia bacterium
AAACACGTCCCCGGTCTCCAGCTAGCTCTCCTGGGTCATCTGGCTATGGACGACCCTCAAGGACTGGAGACGTATGAGCAGGTCCTAGAGGCTATCGGTGGCGACCCTGATATTTACACCTTTACCAACTTCACGGCAGCAAGCAGCATTGAAGTAAACGCCTTCCAGCGTTATTCCCACGTGGTCGTACAGAAGTCCATAAGGGAGGGCTTTGGGCTCGTGGTCTCGGAGGCACTGTGGAAAGGCACACCCGTGGTGGCTGGTCGTGTAGGGGGTATTCCCCTCCAGCTGGAGGACGGCAAGGGAGGGTTTTTGATTGAGAGTGTCGAGGAGTGTGCCGAGAAGGTCATCTATTTGCTTCAGCACCCGTCCATCGCCAGAGGCATGGGCCGGAGGGGACACCGGCACATCCGGTCCAACTACCTTACTCCCCGGTTGTTGCTCGATGAACTCACTCTGCTACGCTCTCTGGGTTAATCCTGACCCTGAAGGCTGCCGAGCTTGCTCCCAATCATCTGCAAGGTTATAATCGGATTATATTTCCGTTGTATATCAGAGATGTGAGTCCTGATTATTTGGGGTCAGGAGGTACAACCAACATTATGCTATTAGGTGAACCGAAGCCGGAAGTCAGTGCGGTAGTGGAGAACTATCTTCAAGCTATCTATAAGCTCAAAGAGCGTGATGAGCGCGTGTTCCCAACTCGGCTGGCCGAGGTCATGGACGTGTCCATTGCTACTGTGGTAGGCACTCTGAAGAGACTGAGCAAGCAAGCAATGGTTGAGGTGGGCAAGGACAAGGAGGTCAACTTTACCGACAGAGGCAAAGATTTGGGAGAGGCGGTTGTGAGACGACATCGTCTGGCGGAGCGGATGCTCACTGAGCTTCTGGGTGTGGCGTGGCACAGGGCTCACTCGGAGGCCCATCGGCTGGAGCACGCCATTTCGCCTTACGTTGAGACCAAACTGGCAGAAGCCTTGGGTTATCCCAAGACCAACCCTTTTGGGATGCCTATACCGGGCTATAGCGATGGCCTGTACCAACCTCCCATGAAGTCCCTTACTCAGACCCAACCCGGGGAGTCTACCATGATAGAGAGAGTTCCCGAGGAGGACCGCCTTTTACTGGAGTTCTTCGACGACAGCGGCCTCCGGCCCGGCGCACAATTGAAGATTAAGGAACTAGCTCACTACAAAGGGACCATAACCCTTCTTCTGGATGAGGAAGAGGTAGTGCTGGGCATGGACGTGGCTGAGAAAGTCCTAGTGCGCGCTAGCTGACGAAGGCCCGGACTACTCTTGAAGGAATGACCTGAGTGCGCTAAGAAAGCCGGCCGGGTTATCCCCGGCCACCAGGTGGCCTGCTCCCGGCACTATTGCAGCGCTGCTTCGAGGTATGAGCCGGAGCATTCTTTCCATCACCTCAGAGGAGAAAATATCGCTCTCGCTGCCCCTGACGATTAGCGTAGGACAGCTGATACCCGACACACACTCCCAAAGCTTTTCGGCATCCCAGCTTGGCGGCCTGTAGCCGGGAACACGCAGCAACTTGTCATACTTCCACGTCCATTTGCCGTCTGGATTCTCCCGTATGCTGTATTTCAGGGCGCCAAGCACCTGCTCTCTCGAACGTCCGGTATACTCCTGTATCCGGCTGGCAAACTCCTGATATGAGTCAAGATTGTCGGGCAGTTCGCGAAATTGCCGTATGCGGGATTCCCCCCTTGTTCCCATTTCAGGTCCTGAGTCTACAATTACGAGGGATTTTACTTTCTCAGGGTGTCGTGAGGTGTAGACATAGGCGTTCCTGCCGCCCATGGAATGGCCCACAAGGATGAAATTCTCCAGTCCCAGGGCTTCCACGAAGCCGTCGAGGTCGCTCTGGTGCGCATCCAGAGAATAGTCGCCGTCCGATGCCCATTGGCTGTCGCCGTGCCCTCGTGCATCCAGGACGAGTGTATGATAATCCCCGCAAATGGACAGTGAAATGAAGTCCCAGCTGTGGCTTTGTTGCAGGGCACCATGCAGGAACAGGATAGGTGGTCGGCCCTCCGTTCCCCAGTCCAAGTAGTGCAGATAAAGACCATTGGCGACTGCCACCCATTAGTCCTGTGGCTCCACCTCCCGGACGAAA
>JAGWBG010000305.1 GCA_021296015.1 Dehalococcoidia bacterium
AGGTATCAACATGCCCTATAAGCCAAGGCGCTCCGCCAGCATCTCCCGAATCTCTCGGACGGACTCCTGCTGCCACGCGGGATAGCGCTCCTGGGTTCGAGGGTGCGGTGGGTTGAGCACTTGCCTGAAGGTGGCGGCGCCACCTTACGACATGATGTGACATCCTAATAGAGCCGAGGCCGTTGATTATTCTCGGCAAGACTCTACATTATGGACATGGATACCCAATCGGGCAAGAGGGAGGAGATATGGCACGCGAGACCAGTGTGATGACGCCGGAGAAGTACGCCAGTGGGTTCACCTATCAGGAGTACCTTGCACAAATCAAGGTCAATAAGAATTGGTTCGAGCAGCTTTACGACACTTTCCAGCTTCAACCCGAAGATGCCGAGTTCTTCCGGAAAGCTTCCCAAAGCCCCAATGGTCCCACCAAGATGATGATTATCGGCGAGGACTGGTGCCCGGACGTGTACAGGGGTATGCCCATGATGGCTAGAATCGCCGAAGCGGCGGACATGGAAGTACGGGTCTTTCCTCGCGACTCCCACATGGACATCATGAACGAGTTCCTGAAAGAGGGCAAGTGGGCATCAATCCCGACTGTCGTATTCTACACCGGAGACCATCAGTATATCTGCCACTGGATTGAACGACCCGAACTGGCTGAACGCGAGATGGCCGAGATAGGCGCTCAGGTCAAGAGTGAGTTGCCCAACGACGCTAATGAGCAGCAACTCAGGGCCGCCGCTCGTCCTCGAACCCAGGAGCGCTTTCCGGCGTGGCAGCAGGAGTCCGTCCGAGAGATTCGGGAGATGCTGGCGGAGCGCCTTGGCTTATAGGGCATGTTGATACCTCATTCCGGCTTTCGCCGGAATGGCGGAAGGGTTCAGAGGTGATGTAGGTTGTTCAGGGGTTCCCTAGGGAGCCGCCTGCTCCAGCGTAAGAGTGTACCTGGCTTCGTGGTTGGTCTTGGGGGCCAGCGCTGCCACGACCACCACGACGTCGTCCAGGTCCTCCAGCCCGCTAATCACCATCTCGCCCCCGTTGTTCTCATCCAGTGCCATCTCTCTCACCCTTGTCTCGTCCCCCACTTCGATGACCTGAACGATGTAGTCCTGGGGCACCCGATTATCTATTCTGATGAACCCCTCCGCATTCCAGCCCTCGTCCCCCGGCTCGCTATCGAAGAACCCAATCTCGGGCACGGATATATTGTCGAAGCAAAGCCCCATGCCATTGATTGCGTCGTCGGTAACGTAGTGGAAACGGAGGAGTACCTGCCGACCTGCGTAGGGCGTCAGGTTGACATCCACGTCTCTCCATCCGTTGCTGACCCCCGTGTAGCCCAGGCCAAAACTGTTCCCTACGGGATTTGCGGGAGAGGTCCCTGGGGCCTCAACTATGTCCCAGGTAACGCCCCCATCCGAGGAGATTTGAACATAGCCGTAGTCCCAGTCCTTCTCCACATCGAACCATACCCTGAATTTGAGGTTCGCCACATCCGTATCCGAGAGGTCAAGCATCCGGCTGAGGGATGAGCTTATCGAGTCTCCCCGATTGCTCCACCAGCAACTCCCGCTATCCGGTGAAAGACGCAACAGGGAGTTCTCCTCTTGCCCCTGGAAGCGCAGCTTTACATCTCCCTTGGTTATGTCAACCGAGATGTACTCTGCCGAGTACTGGGGTATGGAGTAACTCCTCTCACCCGGCACCCTAATTCGCGACGTGATTACCGCCTGTACGTCGTTATCGGGATAGCTATACACTCCACCGCCAGGCTCGTCCAGGTAGTTGGCAACTATCCAGTCCTTGAAGATGTCACGGAAGTCCAGGTCATAGCCCCGACGGGCCAGATAAGAGTTGACTCCACTGATGCCATCAGATTGTTCTTCTACCAGCAGCTTCAGACCACCCGTGGGGACGTAATGACTGGTAAGGTAACGGAAAAATAGGAACGCTGCGCCATAGTGAAGGGAGGTGGCCGAGTCTGCAGGCCAGTTGACAAGAGAGGTGGTGGGAGACCTGAGAAAAGCCACCTGACTGGAGGGTCGGTATCCCGCCACGGTGACCGCAACTTCTGCGAGTCCCTCGTTGACCCAGGTCTCCTCGGTGGGGTCGCCGTGCCAGTGGACGGCGTGCTGCAGCTCGTGGGAAAGGACTGATAGATATATTGAGGAACCCACTCTGAGGGAGCCGGCATTCAGGTAAATCATTTCGCGCTGATTGCTATGTTGGTGCACCAGGGAAGAATACTCATCTACGGAGCTAAAATAGCCGGCCACAGGCCCCCTGAGGCGAGCGTGCAGTATGGTGATATGGGGGTCGTTGTCTATGCCGGGTGTCCACTCGGTGCCGAAAGCGTCGGTAACCCTGGGATATATCTCACTCTCGAAGACCCTTGAGGCTCTCTCCAGGTCCCTCCGAGATACGTCCAACCCGTCTTCCACGTACCAGTAGGCATGGGGACTAACCAGACGCAGGGTGGCCTCGCTAGTGTAGACCCGTACTTCCCCTACGTCGGTCAGCCAGAAGGTGTCGCGGCGCCCTTCCGTGTAACTTACAGGAGTGGAGTTAACTATCCTCGGAATGGGCTCCACAACCTTGCGGAGGGACCGGGCCAACCCGAACAGGTCCCGGTCCGGGGGGTCCGGGAATTCCCCTTCCGCAGATTGAGGAGATACAGGGCGAGAAGTGGGACCAGAGGCAGACGTCGGTATACTAGTGGATGTCCCGGTTGTGTCCGGTGACGGGGTAACGACCGCGCCCGCTGTGGTGGACGAGGGCGATACGCCCATCTCACTCTCGGGAGACGGCTGTGGTGTGGACTGTGTTCTGGAGTGGCAAGCCACCACGACAACCGTCATCAGAAGGGCTAGAACGCACA
>JAGWBG010000016.1:0-11622 GCA_021296015.1 Dehalococcoidia bacterium
AACTCCGGGATGGTTTCTGGCTGGGGGCGTGTCTAGGCTCCGGATCCTGGCGTGAGCGTGGGGGCTCCTCACCATCGCGACGTGAAGCATACCAAATAATTTGTTGTCGTAAGCGTAGTTTCCCTGGGCGGTGATGAGGTTGGGGTCCTCTCGGCGCTTGACACGTGAACCAAACGTGGAAGTGGTCATCACATCCTCCTGGATATTGACGTAGGAGCAAGTCATCCCTGTCCTTACGTCCCCGTCTGGGAACTCTATTCCGCCCGATGTGGATACTCTAACTGAATCGGAGGACTATGACAAGGGGATTTCCAAAGTTGGAGGCGAGTGCAAACCCTGGGGCTGATCCACGGGATAACGCCAACCGCTTGGATTCTGGCCTTCGCCAGAATGACGCCTTGTTGGAGAGGCCCTGGGTCCGAATTGGCCCCTGTATCATCCCTATGGTAATATAGGGAACATCGTCCAACTACCGAAAGGAGGCACAACGACCATGAAGGCACTAGATGGAGTGCGTGTGCTGGACCTTACCCGGGCTCTGGCAGGACCATACTGCACTATGATGCTGGGAGACTACGGGGCCGATGTGGTGAAGATTGAACTGCCGGAAGTGGGCGACGATACACGACGCTGGGCACCTCCCTTTATAGGTGACCAGAGCGCTTATTTCCTCAGCATTAACCGCAACAAGCGCAGCATGACTCTCAATCTACGGCATGAGCAGGGGAAAGAAATTTTTATGAAGAAGGCTAAGGACGCCGACGTGATAGTTGAGAACTTCACCCCGGGTGTCGTGGACCGTCTGGGCATTGACTACGAATCGGTGAAGGCCGCAAACCACCGCATAGTGTACTGCTCAATCTCTGGATTTGGGCAGACAGGCCCCTACAAGAGCAAGTCCGCCTATGACCAGACCATGCAGGGACTGGGTGGCATTATGAGTCTCACAGGGGAGCCGGGCCGTCCGCCCGTCAAGATGGGAATAGCCCTGACGGACATTGGCTCAGGGATGATGGGCGCCTTCGCCATTATGACCACTCTGTTTCACCGCAAGAACCAGAACATGGAGGAGGGCCAGTACATAGACATCTCCATGCTGGACCTGCAAGTAGCCTGGCTTACCTACATGGGCGGCTCTTACTTTGCCACCGGAAAGAACCCCGAGAAGGTGGGCGCCGCACACCCCACCCAGGTCCCTTACCAGGCGTTCATGTGCCAGGATGGTAAGTACATCAACATAGCCGTAGGCTCGGAGCGCCTTTGGGAGCGGTTCTGCAAGGCCATAGACAGGGCAGACCTATTCGAGCATCCCGACTATGCACAAAACATCAACCGGGTGGAAAACCGGTCGAAGCTGGTTCCCCTACTCCAGGAGGAATTTCTGAAGAAGCCTGTGCCCGACTGGGTAAGGCAGCTGGAGGAGGGCGGCGTGCCATGTGGCCCCATAAACGAGCTGAGCGACGTTTTCGCCGACCCACAGGTACTCTTCCGAAACATGCTTATGGAGATACCCCATCCGACTCTGGGTAAAATAAAGCAGGCGGGAATCCCGATAAAGTTCTCCAAAACTGAGGGTTCCATAGACCGCCATCCCCCCCTGCTGGGAGAGCACACCGGCGAGGTACTCCTTAGTCTCGGCTACTCGGAGGACGCGATAGCCAGCCTCAAGGAAGAGGGGGTCATTTAGAGGGTGTTGGTTGCACCAACACCACCCCCATATCATGTCATCCTAAACAACTCTCCCACTCTGTCACCCCGAGCGAAGCGAGGGGTCTAAAATCCCTGCAACAAGAAACGTTTCGGTCATCGTGTGCTTTAAATTCCTCGTAGCTCCGCTCCTCGGAATGATAATAATGTGCAGTATACGTGTCCAGGGAAAGGAACTGCCAGCCTAGGGCAGGCCGTGGCCTGTCGGCAGACAGGAGTATACTCATACTTTATCAGACGCCCTTCTAAACCCCGGACTTGCCATTGCGTCACTCCTAAGCAGACAGGCAGAATCCCAAATTCTCTCTCACAATTCTCTTGCCTATGGTCAGAATGAAGATTATCATTGACAGAGTCTAGGGTGTGAGCACGGCGTGAGGAGGTAACTGGGGACATGGACCTGGGGCTTAGGGAACGGGTAGCTATTGTGGGGGGATCAAGCAAGGGCATGGGCAGGGCTACTGCGCTGGCGCTCGCCAAGGAAGGTGCCAGCGTCACCATCTGTGCTCGTACAGAGGCGGACCTGCGCAAGACGGAAATAGATATAGCGCGGGCCAGCACTCAGCATCACGTCCTAGCCGTACCCGCCGACCTCTCCCATGTTGAGGATATAAGACGTGTCGTCCGCAGCACTTTCAACCGTTTCGGTAGGATAGACGTTCTGGTCAACAACATGGGTCAGCCACCGATACGACGCCCCTCAGAGCTAACGGATAGGGAATGGGATGAGGCACTGGAACTAAACTTTTATAGTGTTGTGAGGATGAGCCGTGAGGTAATACCCTACATGCAGCAGCAGCAATGGGGGAGAATTGTAAATCGGCTTTCCATTCCCACGAGGCAATCCCCCAAGCATCAGGTGGTCTCCATCTCAAGCCCTATGGCGGTTGTGGGATACGCCAAAATGCTGTCTGTAGAGATGGCTCCTTTCAACGTAACGGTGAACAATGTTCTCACAGGCCCTGTTGACACACACGGCTTAGCCTCGCTCTACGAGGCGGAATCCCAGGCGCACGGACACTCGATAGGAGAAGTGATGAAGGAGGTCGTCAAGGACATCCCCATAGGTCGGTTGGGCAAGCCCGAGGAGGTGGGAGACCTCATCGTATTTCTGGCGTCGGAGCGGGCTAGCTACATTACCGGAGCGAGCATCCCCATAGACGGGGGCAGTACACACCATGCGCTTTAGGGATTCAACGAGTGAATCAAGAAGGAGGGCGTACCCGGTCCGGAGGTAAGATATGCTATCAACACAAATCGTGAGAGAAGCCCGCGAATACATGCTTCAGAACCGCCAGCTGGGTCTGAACGGTTGGCTCATCCATGACTACAGGCACTCCAACCCCATCTTCTGGCAAGTGATGGGTGAAAACATCGGTAATGTAACCCGCCCTTGCTACCTTTTCATATCCCTCAGCGACGAACCCAAGCTCCTGACTCACCACGTGGACGCGGGCAAGTTCCAGGAGACCGGGGTGGAGCTGGTAATATATCGCAGCCGGCAGACGATGCAGGAGAATCTGGAAGGTCTCCTGCCTTCCGGCGGCTATGTGGCCATGGAATACTCACCCCTGGGCACGATACCCAGAGCCTCTAAAGTGGATGCCGGTACGATTGAGTTGGTCCGCAGCTTGGAAGTGGAGGTAATCTCATCGGCGGACCTGCTCCAGTATGCCACCCAGCGATGGAGTCAGGCCCAGCTATCTTCCCACCTGCGCTCGGCGGATAAGCTGGGGCGTATAGTCCTGGAGGCCTTCGACCACATAGGCCAGACATTGGCCCAGCAACCGACGGAGTACCAGGTCGCCGAGTTCATACGCCGTCGGTTTGGGGAGGAGGGATTGCACTCTCCCGACGGGCCTATAGTGGCAGTCAACGGGCACTCCAGTGACCCCCACTACGAGCCGTCGTCAGAGGGCAGCAGCGTTATCCAGGAGGGTGACTGGGTGCTCATAGACCTTTGGGCGAAAGAGACCCACCAGGACGGGGTATACGCTGACATAACATGGGTGGCCTATGTGGGTGAGGAGGTGCCGGAGAAGCACCGGGAGGTGTTCCAAGTGGTCACCACCGCCAGGGATGCGGCGCTGAAATACCTGGATGGCTCGGCCCGGCATGGCATTACGCTACAGGGCCATCAGGTAGACAGGCTCGCCAGAGAATACATAGCCCGCCGTGGCTACGGCGACTACTTCACCCACCGGCTGGGCCACAGCATCGGCAGCGAGGTGCATGGCGACGCGGTAAACCTGGACAGCTTCGAGACCGAGGACACCCGGAGCATCCTCCCGGGTATATGCTTCAGCATTGAGCCGGGGATATACCTCCCCGAGTTCGGCGTCCGCTCCGAGATAGACGTGTACCTGTCCGAGGAGGGGCCTTCCGCGACCACGCCGGTGCAGCAGGAGGTCGTGCTGATAAGGTCTTAGAATACCTCCGTCATATACCCGCCGATCTCGTTCAGGTGGAAGTCGTCCACCACCACCTCCGGGGCCCAGGTAACCTGGTCCGAGGCCCAACGCACCGTACCGTTCCGATGTGCGCCGATTCCCAGGATGTTATTGAGCACGTTGTGTATGTTCTCGTTCATGCGCAGGGTGTTGGGTCTGACGGGAGCCACAATCCGGCCATCCTTGATGATGTACGAGTCTCCCACCACGGTGCCGCTGAAGTCCCCGGCACCGATGCCGTTCACCGGGTAGGTATACCAGATGCGGCCTATGTAGAGACCGTCGCCTACCATCCGCAACAACTCCTCATGCGTGTACTTCTCCGTACCCTCGACTATCAGGTTGGTGGGTGTAATGGAAGGTGGAGAGTCGAAATTTCTCCCTCCACCCCTGCCTGTGCGGAAGCCGTTACGGGGAGCGATGGCCTGGGTTATCTCTCCGGGGTCCGCTCCCAGCTTGTCGCGCCCCTTGGGGTCGTTGAGAATACGCTGGTACTCGTAGTAGTTGGACAGCAGCCCTACGAGAACGCCGTCCTTTATCAGGTCAGTCCGCTCCGTGGGCAACCCCTCGTCGGTGATGGACTTGCTGGCAGCCAGACCAGGCACGGACGCATCGTCGTATATGTGCAGCCTGTCTGATGCCACCTTCTGTCCGAACTTGCCCAGGAAGGTGGATGCCCCGGCGTAGAACAGGTCCAACTGGAGGCTGGCCATGAGTATCCACTCCAGGATTTCCGTCAGCGTCTGCGGCCCGAGGATGACCCGGTAGGCACCTTCCGGCACTCTCTGGCCATCTATAGCTCGGATGGCATTGCGAGCGGCCTCCGCGCCCGACTCACCGGTAAACCCGGACAGGTGACTACTCACCGACCATCCACTGCCCTTGGCCTGCTGGTCCTCCAGCATGGCGGTTGTGAAAGCCATGAGCAGGGTGGACTCGTCGGTCTGTACTCTGGGCATGTGGTAGGAGCCGATAGCCATGCGTTCTTGCAGCATGACTACGTCGCCCCCGAGAATCAGACCCAGGTCCCTTACGCCTTGGGGCGAACCTGCCAGGTTCAAAAGGTCCTCCGAGGTGCTGAACGTCTCCAGCGCCCTCTCCACCGTCTGCCAGCCTACCCGGACCATCCGATTATTGCTCACCCGCATGATGGTCGGGTCGTGGTAGCGGCTGAGGGTTGGCCGTTTCCCAGTGGGCTTGGGGAGTGATACGTATTCGGTATCAAGGACGGCCCCTCGGCGGGCCTTCTCCAGCGCCCTCTTCACACCTTCGATGGACAGGTCGGTTGGCTCGCTGCCGAAGCCAGTCTTGAGACCTTCGGGCGTGTTGAAGGCCACCCGGACACTCAGGCCGTAGGACTCCAGGGACTTGGGTTCCTCGACGGCATTGCTGGGTATCCGGGAGGTGTAGTTGAGCCGCACCGTCAGGTTGCCGTTGGCCGACGCGAAGACCTCCGCCTCGGCGACGTCGGGCTGGGTCTTGAGGTAGGCCAGGGCATCCCGGACGGTGCGCTTTAGCTGGCTCAGCGGTGTTAGTGGCATATCCTAGTCTCCTGCTAAATGATTTCTTTGTTGCAATTAGGGCCCACACGAAGGGTGAGCAAGACTGTAATAGTGGCTACTTAAGTTCAGCCACATCTACCGTAATTTGCTCTTCTTCATCCACGAGGTCAACGGGCAAGCCAAGCCCCTGCTCTTTCCTGAGAGTCTCTATCCGGTTGAGGGGTCGCTCCAGTGCCCGGCGTCGTGTCGTAATAAGAGACTGATATTCTTTCTGAGTAGATTCAATCCTCTTGCCTACATCTCCGAGCTTGTCCAGGAACTTATCCCACTGCTCTTTGAAAGCTCCCATCTCCGAAATAATCTGGTTGGAGGTTTGCTCGATGGTAAAATTGTCGACAGCCTGTCGGATTACGGCAAGAATCGCGAACAGAGTTAGCGGTGAGCAAAGGACTACCTGGTTTTTCAAAGCCTCATCAATGACCGAGTCGTCCTGTTCAAGGATGAAATGATAGACCTGTTCGTTGGGGATAAAAAGCAGCACACAGGCGAGGGTGTTTTGCTCAGAGTTAATGTAGTCCCTGGTAATTACCTCATTAAGGCGGGTTCTGACGTCCTTTAAGAAGGCCCTGCGAAATGGCTCCTTCTCTTGGGGTGTCTCAGTCTCCATGAAGCGGAGGTAATTATCTAAAGGGAACTTAACATCCATGTTCAGTATCTGGTTCCGCGGCAGCAAGAATGTGAAATCGGGCCGGGAGCCGGTCCCCACTATGGTACTCTGCTTTCGGTAGTTTACGCTTTCCTTAAACCCAATGAGACCGAGTATGTCTTCCGCCATACGTTCTCCCCATTGGCCTCTGGACCTAGGATTGGCTAATGCTTCACGCAGTGTCCTAGTAGAGTCGGTCAAAGCTTCCGTTTGCTTACCGATCTCCTTAAGCTGGGTAGTTAGCTCACCAAACTTGGATACCCTATCCTTTTCCAGCGTGTATACCAAGTTGGAAACTTTATCGAGCTCGCCTTTCATATTCTGGAAATTCAGGTCCATCCGGCCCATGACATAGTCCACTTGAGGGCCTCCGCTTCTAGGCCGAATCCCAATCAAACGAAGGAGGAATTTCCAGAGCGCAGCTAGTACCTGCAACATGAGGTCTCACCTCCCTTCAGTTCAGCCTCCCGGCCCCGTTAGGCGGGCGATGCCTCGCATAGTCGGCCCACCGTTGCTCATGCGTTTGGCCTGCATGGGCTGGCCCTTTCCACAGTTGGGTATGGGGTACATGCGGAAGTCGTTCCCTACCGCGTCTATGCTCATGAAGTAGTCCCTGGAATCTGATGTTATCCCCCCATCCCGGTAGAGCTGGCCCAACTGGCCGTTTTTGATTTCGTACACCTTTACCGCCGTGATACGGAAGTTCTCCCTGGCCTCCGATACCGAGGGAACACGATGGCCGGAGACATAGTAGCCGTCCTCCACCTCGCTGATTATCTCCTGGGGGTCCCGGTCTCCGGGGGCGAAGATGGTGTTAGTCATGCGAATCAGTGGGATGAGACTGGACTCGGTGGCCCTGAAGGAACCGTTGGCCTCCACACCCAGGACCGCCGCCGTCTGCCGGTTGTTCAGGAACTCCTCAAAGTCGCCTTCGCGTATGTGATAGGCCCTCCTGGCGGGGGTGCCGTCGTGGTCGTACTTGAAGGAGCCAAAGCCCTCTATAGTGGGGTCCGAGAAGGCATTGACCAGGGGCGAGGCTATCTGCCGACCCATCTGGTTATCGGCCATGTCCCTGAAGAACCAGCTCCTTCCGGCGTAGGAGGTCTCGTACTTGAGGGCGCGGTCCAACTCTGAAGGATGCCCCACAACCTCATGCACCAGCAGGGTGTTGAAATGTGGGTCGGTGACCACCACTACCGGCTTGTCCGGGGGGCGAAGTGGTGGAGAGTTAGCCACCTCTACGCCATCGGCAGCCAGGTTCTTGCAGAAGGTAACGAAGTCGGGGAGAACAATGCTGCCGTTATCGTAACCTTCCGTCAAGATTTCCCAGCCTCTTTGGTGTCCGGTGAAGTCGTAAATCTCCAGGGTGCCGTGCTCGCTGGTGCATATGGCTATGACAAAGCCCTCAGTCTGGGCGAAGCTCTGGTCTATGTCCGCACCCTCTGAGCTACAGAATAGCTCCCGCAGCATGAATGTGCTGGACGACGCAGCAGCATACGCCACCTGGCTGCTCACCCCCTGGGCAGCCTTACAGGCGTCTACCGCCATCTTCACCGAGTCCTCCAGAGCCACCGTGCGGGGGTCGGTGCGGTATGTAGCTGGGACTGTATCCTGGGCGATGCGCACAGGGGCAAGCCGGGCGTCGGCAAGGCTCTCCCCCAGAGCACCGAAGCGGCGGCGGGCCTGGCTTTTCATGCGGGCATTGGTCCTGGCCCTCTGATGAGCCTGCCTTATACCCTCCATAATCACTTCATGGACACGGTCTACGTCTGCGGAGCCGAGAATTCTACCATAGTAGCCGGGAGCGGACGCCCTGTCCCCAGCAATTACCCGCACGCCGAAATCGAAGGCATAGTCCTCGGCACTGGCCTTCTCGTTGCCGTTCTCGGCCACGGCCCCCTTCTCCTCCCTCACCTGGATGCGCACGTCACAGTAGCGAAGGCCGGGCAGACGCCGGGCATTCTCGGTGACCAGGGAGTTAATCCGGGGGCGGATTCTGTCCAGAAGTTCAACATCTACTCGTTGGGTCATAAGATTACTCCTAATTGGCTTCTCCTCTATCGAAGGGGAGAGGGATTCGAAATTTAACTTGTAACCGCTCCTTCTGAGGCCGTAGACACCAGCCTGGCATATTTGGCAAGCGCCCCGGTGGTGTAGTTGGGTGCTGGGGGCTGCCAGCCCTGGCGACGCTGCTGCATTTCCTCTTGGGAGACAGCCACGTCCAGCCTGCGACCGGGGACGTCCAGGGTTACGATGTCGCCCTCTCGCACGAAGGCTATGGGGCCGCCTACGGCTGCTTCGGGGGCCACGTGACCTACCATGAGGCCACGGGTAGCGCCGGAGAACCGACCGTCTGTGACCAGGGCCACGTCCTGGCCCAATCCCTGGCCTACCAGGGCCGCCGTCACCGCCAGCATCTCCCTCATACCCGGCCCCCCCTTAGGGCCTTCGTACCTGATGACCACCACGTCCCCTGCCCGTATCTGCTGGGCCTGGATAGCCTGGAAGACGTCCTCCTCACGGTTGAAGACTCGTGCCGGCCCTTCATGCCTGATATGTCCCTGGCTGGCCGATACCTTTATCACAGCGCCTTCGGGGGCCAGGTTACCCTTCACAATGACAAGCCCCCCCGTCGGAGCGAGGGGGGAGTCTACGTGATGGACCACCTTCCGGTCATCATCCACCGTATCCAGACCCTCCAGGTTCTCCCTGAGGGTTTTGCCAGTGATCGTTATAGTGTCCCCATGGAGCAGTCCAGCATCCAGGAGCCGCTTCATCACCATGGGCACCCCCCCAACTCTGTCCAGGTCTGCCATGACGTATTTCCCGCCCGGCTTCATGTCGGCGATGAAAGGGGTACGGCTGCTCACCCTGTCGAAATCGTCTATGTCGAAAGGGACGTTGGCTTCATAGGCGATGGCCAACAGATGAAGCACCGCGTTGGTGGAACCCCCCATGGAAGCCGTCACGGCTATCGCGTTTTCGATGGACTCGCGGGTAATGATGTCCCGGGGCCTGATGCCAAGTTCCAGAAGCCTCATCACCGCCTCGCCTGCTTGGTGGGACGTGCCAAGAATCCGGTCGTCCACCGCCGGGATGGATGCCGCCCCGGGAATAGCCATCCCCAGGGCTTCAGCCACAGAGGCCATGGTGTTGGCGGTGAACATACCAGCGCAGGAGCCTGCACCCGGACAGGCGCATCCCTCCAACTCCGTCAGGTCGTCGAGGGTCATATTCCCCTTGGAGTACGCGCCTACGGCCTCAAAGACATCCTGGATGTTCACGTCCCGCTGTCGAAAGCTGCCGGGCATTATAGTGCCGCCGTAAATAAAGACGGTCGGGATATTCAGCCTTGCTGCTGCCATGAGCATCCCGGGCAGGTTCTTGTCGCATCCCCCCAGGGTCACCAGGCCGTCAAAGCGCTGACCGAAGGCCACCACCTCGATTGAGTCGGCGATGACCTCCCGGCTGACCAGGGAGGCTTTCATGCCCTGGGTGCCCATAGTAATGCCGTCGCTGACGGTGATGGTCCCGAACTCGAAGGGCGTACCTCCTCCTGCCCTGACGCCCTCCCTGACCCTGGGGGCCAACCGGTCCAGGTTAACGTAGCAGGGGCTCACGTCGCTGGCAAGGTTGGGGATTCCCACAAAAGGCTTGTCCATGTCATCGCGAGTGAGACCCATAGCATAAAGATAGGACCGAGCGGGGGCACGCTCCGGGCCTTCGGTAATCTCCCAACTTCTATGTTTCGCCTTTGAGCCTCTTGTACTTACCATCTCGACACCTCCTCATTAGCAGACTCATTATAGATTCGGCATCTCTCTCATACAACCACTCGCGTCACCTCTGTTTTAGCGCTAACCTAGAAGGGCAACTCCTGCCCAATACCCCTCTCCCTGGCTTTGTGGTAGACGTGCAGGGCTGCGGCCACGTCCTCAATCGCTATCCCCTGGGACTCAAAGAGGGTTATGCAGCCGTTATCTGGCCTACCGTTTATTCTGCCCGACACCACTTCCTTGAGCTCGTGTGACATGTTCCATCGGAAAACGCCTCGCTCGGCGGGCCATATCAGGTCGCCACACTCAATCTTTGCCTGCTCCACGTCGTCAACTATGATAAGGTCAGCGCGCTCCACCACCTCACCATCTATCTCCCGCCGCATCCAGTGATTGCCACCTGCGGCATTGACGTGCTCGCCCCCTTCCAGCCATTCGCCTTTCAGGACAGGCTCCCTTGAGGGGGTTATGGTGATGGCTATATCTGCACCACGTACACACTCCTCGGCGCTCGCGGAGGGCACTACTTCCGTGTTTAGACGATGGCTCATTCGGGTAGCAAAGGCTTCACGCCTCTCCAGGGTACGGCTGTAGGCTCTTACATGCTTTATACTTCGCACGGCACATACAGCTTCAAGCTGGGTTCTAGCCTGGTAGCCCGTGCCGATTACTCCCACCGTAGAAGCATCCGGGCGGGCCATGTACCTGGTGGCAAGTCCCGAGGCTGCTCCGGTGCGAATCTGCCCCAGCGCGCTTGCTTCCATAACCGAAATCAGAGCACCCGACTCGGCGTCGTACAGCATCATCAGGAACTTTGAGGCTCCACCAGGGAACGTGCTGTAGGCCTTGTAGCCGAACCCTGACAGGTCGGGGCCGACGGATGCGGCAGCCATAAAGTGCAAGAACCCTCCGGGCAACCTGATGCGGGAACGGGGCACATTATCACCCAGCCCTTCGGCCAGATAAGAGAACGCCCTCTCCAGCACGTCTACGCACTCCGCCATTGGCAGAAGCTCTATTACCTCCTCTTCCTTCAGAAACAGGGCCATGTGTTCCTCCTTAAACTCCGTCGCATACCCGGCCCTCCAGCGAAAGGAGACACTTGCATAACTGGCGATGAGGCCCCGCATTCCTGTCATTCCGAGCGCAGCGAGGAATCTAAGGCCCATGTCTCCAAACCTGGTCAGACCAGAAATGCGATGTCCGGGTCTGGGGCCTCTCGCAGTCACAACGCTGTGACTCTGAGCAACTTCCCTAGATTCCTCACTCCGATGCGCTCCGCTTGGAATGACGTGGAAGCGGGTCTTGAGTCCAAGTTATGCCAAGGCCTGAGAAAGTGGAAGTCTGGATTTCTGTTTGCACGGGAATGACTGGGGTGAGGGTGGGTGCTCCGGCCGCCCCATTTACACTAACTCCCCGAATCCAGCGGCCGGTCCTCAGGCGACACGTAGCCGGTCAGGCCCGCTTCAGACTGGAATCCC
>JAGWBG010000016.1:11674-18084 GCA_021296015.1 Dehalococcoidia bacterium
CTGGTAGCGGTTCAGGAAGCCGTGTACGGTCCCGGCTGGAGCGAGCACCGTGTGACCGTGGCCAACCGTCACCCTCTCATCCCCTAGTATCACGTCCAAGGTCCCTTCCACGATAATCATCGCCTCTTCCGTGTTGGTGTGAACGTGTCTGGCGACACGCGAATTGGGAGCGATAGTTAACTCCCCGACCCTCAGCGAGTGACTGCCCTTCTCTTTGTCAACAAGTATGAAAGACTCCAGCCCAGGAGAGTCTCCCTCCCCTTTAGTCAGGTGCTGCTTTTTGACTATTGGCATCTCTCCTCCTTATCACGGCGCGCCTTTCGGTGATTTTGAAACCGGCGAATGAGCTAACTCCGCCAAGGCCGCCTCTATCTCCACCAGTACTTCTGGGTCGTCCTCATGGGACAGCGCCAGTTCCAGCGACCCGGCGGCTTCCGGGCCTCCCAGTCTTCCCAGGGCCCATGCGGCGTGGCCCCGCACCAGAGGCTCACCGTACCTCAGAACACTTGAGAGGGCAGGTATGGCGGTAGAGTCGCCCCTGTTGCCCAGGGCTACGCAGGCGTTTCTCTGTAAGCCCATCCGCTTGGCCCGTTTTATGGGGCTGTTGCGGAACCGCTCTCGGAACTCCTCTTCCGTCATTTCCAGAAGATTCACGAGGTCGAGGGACGTGAACCTCCGGTCCCTGAAAGCCGTCTCCTCGGAGTAGGCGGCCTTGCGATTCACGGGGCACACGTCCTGGCAGATGTCGCAGCCGAATACCCAGTCTAACATGAGGGGTCTGAGATGTACCGGTATGGGTCCCCGGTTCTCAATGGTGAGATGGGAGATACACCGGGCGTTGTCTATAACGTATGGGGCTACTATGGCCCCGGTGGGGCAGGCGTCAATGCAGCTAACACAGCTACCACAAGTCTTTTTCAGGGGAGGGTCCGGCTCCATCTCCAGGTCGGTAATTACCTGGCCCAGAAAAACCCAGGAGCCGTGGGAACGGGTGAGGATGTTGGTATTCTTGCCGAACCATCCGATGCCCGCCCGTTGGGCCACGGCCCTGTCCAGCATGGGTCCGTCGTCCACGTACCACCTGGCGTTGATGGGGCGGCCCAGACGCCGGGAGAGACCCTCGACCAGGGCCTTCAGTTTCTCTTTTATGACCATGTGGTAGTCGTCACCCCAGCTATACCGGGCCACCTTACCATCCCCCGGGCTTTCCCGACGACCCTCGCGACCCACAGGGCCTTCGTCTCCTTCGTCGGGCACGTGGTAGCTCATACCGACGGCTATTATAGACCGGGCACCGGGCAGAATCTCCTCCGGGTTACATCCTCGACGGACCCTGGCTTCGGTGTACCAGGGAAGGCCGTCCATCAGCCCTTCGCGCAGACGCTCAAGGGCTATGGCCTGGTGGTCGGCGAAACTCTCAGAGGACGTTATTCCCACCAGGTCGAACCCAAGCTCTTGTGCGTACTCTTTTACCCGGTTTTTCAAGGTGTCCATAAGCACACATATTATGTCACATTTCGGACGAGTTGTGGACAAAAGTCACCAGGGTGGCAGGGTCTTTTTGGGGAAACTCTGAATAAGTCGGAAAGGGCGACCTGCCAACCCGTTATACTGGCGAAAAGCCAACCCCGTACTTGATACGGGGCCAGCATCCAGGGACGGGGAATGGGTTCCGGCTCTCCCCGGCGAGTCTACGACCTTCGCCGGTATGACGGTTTTTTAGAGGTCCCTTAGAGACCGGGCGGTCATCAAGGAAGTTGGCTCGGCATCGCTGCCAGAAGCACCTCCACGCTCACCTCTTCCGTTACCTGCACAAACCCTCCGATGTTGGGCGCCGTCATCTGGAAGTCCGCCCAGACGAAGCTGGTCCTGCCGAGAACGAACACCATGTCGCCGTCGTCCCGTGCTTCCACCCGGAAGGTGACAGGGGCCTGGATGCCCCGGATGTCCAGGGTGCCGGTGACTTGAGTGGTGACGGTCTCTCCGTCGGAGAAGCCCGGCGGCAGGGGAAGCAGGTTGTCAACGGTGAGCGTGGCGACGGGATGGCTGGGAAACATCCTCTGGCGGATGTACCGGTCCCGCCTGTCCTGGTCGCTCTCCAACTGGTGCAGGTCTATATTAATTACCGAGGGCCGGCCGTCGAGGTGTATCTCTCCGGTGAGGGCCTGTGTTCGTACCACCGCGTCGTTGGGCAAGGGGAGCCGGGCCAGCTTCTCCTCCACCGTGAAGGTCGCTTCTGAGCCTTCTCCAACGACAAAAGTGACCCCCTCGACCTGCCCGATTTCCCGCTCGCTTGTGGGTTCTGGGGCCGGTGAGGTGGCCGTCGGTTCCGGCGTGGCTTGCTCGGGGGTTGGGCTAGGCTCAGGCTCAGAATCAGCCTCCACGGGAGTGGGGGCCACATCGTCCGTAGACCCCTGACCGGAGATAGCAGGAGTGGCTGTCGGGGCAGAGACAGAAGTCGTCGGGGTGGCTGTTGGCTCCGGGGTGTCCGATGATTGGCAAGCAGCCAGCAACAGAACGGACACGGCCATTAAAACCGGGACTCCCAGCGCCCATAGAAGCCTGAACTCTCGCTTTGCCCTATTCATAGCGGCACCAACCTTTCATTCGATAGCCCAATGGCTGGAGAGGGTATAATTATGCCTGAGCGAGGGGGAAGCTCCAGCTTGCCGCTCTCACTGTCCCCCTGCCCTGCCAGTGCGATGCCCAAGGCAAGAGCAAGCACGACGGCGGGAACTGGCAACCACCTCAACCTCGAAACTGGTATATGCGCCAGTGCGACGGTCATCAGACCCGTTATCGAAAAGACGATGGCAGCCAGGGGCAGGACAAAAGACGTGAACCGTTCCAACTGGGTCTCACCTACCACTGCAACGATGGCTGCCAAGACAAACCCTACAGCCCACAGAAGGGCAAATACAAGGATCCGTCTTGCACTATTGGCCAAGCTCCTCCAAAGGATGCCCGCCACTACCCCCACAAGCAGGGCTACGATCACTACCGTGGCGCTGTTGATGAGGGCGTCATGGGGGGAACTCAGCGGTAGGGATACCAGGGCCGCGACGACCGCTGCTATTGACCCGGCTACTATACCTGCCACTAGACGACTGACACCAGGTAGACCTGGATGCGGTGCCGGCAGCTGTCCACTACGTACACGTTATCATGGTCGTCAAGGCTGACGGAGGTGGGGCTCCAGAACAGCTTCTCTATACTTGCCGACTCGTGACGAAGGAAATCGTCGGGGGTCAGGTCAAGGTCGGGTTCCAGGTCGGAAATTTCCCGCGCTTCAAGCTCGTCAGCATTGTTGCTGAAGTATTCCACCCCCCAACTTGACAGACCCGATTCGCCCCGGAGACTGGCTAGAAAGCTGCCGTCGGGGCCAAGTACCTGCACCCGCTCGTTTCCCCAATCGGCAACATAGACGTTACCGTTTCGGCCCACGGCGACTCCCGATGGCCGGTAGAACTCCCCGTCCTCCCGGCCAGAGACACCGAAGCTGGCGAGGTGTTTCCCATCGGGGTCGAATTTCTGTATGCGATCGTTGCGCCAATCGGCCACATATACGGCCCCCGACATGTCAACGGCAATGCCCCACGGCAGGTTAAACTCGCCTTCATCTTAGCCACCTTGGCCCCATGAACCTAGCGAGCGCCCGTCTTTTGTATACCTCTGGATACGGTTATTCACGCTATCAACCACCAGAAGGTTATCGTCCTTATCAAAGGTAATGCCGGAGGGAGACTCAAACTCGCCGTCTCCGCTGCCTTTGGCACCCCACTTGTCAAGGAAATGCCCTCCCTTGTCGAAGACCGAAATCCGGTTGAGGAACTCATCGGACACGTAAACGTTGCCGTCCGAGCTAACGGCTATGGACACCGGCCATGCCAGCATACCGTCATCTGTGCCGCCCATACTGAACTCGCCCAGGTAGTCGCCATTCAACGTGCACATGGTGACTCTCTTGGGGCTTCCCTCAGCCATGCCGGACCCGGCCCGGCTCAGCACGTACAGCACTCCCTCACTGCTCAAGGCTGCATCAACCGGGTTGTAGAATCCTCGGCCAAACAGGTTGAACATGCCAATGGTATGGTTGTACTTATACAAGCTCTTATGGGTACTCACTCCTAGATTCCCCTACGTCAAGTTAGCTGGTACTCTCGCGTGGACATAACAAGCTGCATTATCTCTTGTACCTTTCGGGCCGAGGAACGGGCGTCCTCCTCGGTACTGAACCCTATCTCGCCACCCGATGCCGCATGGTCTATCAACTCCCGCTTGGTAGACTCTGAGACGACGATAGGCCCCATCAAGTCGAGGCAGGTGTCCACAAGTGTCTCCGGCGAGATGCTTTCGCCATGTCCTCTGATTCTCTCAAGTATGGACTTGACTCCGGGCTGCTCCGGGTCTGCCAACTGGTTGACCGCGAAGTTAATCCGATCAACCAGGCTTCCGGTAACAATCCACTCCGTGCCCGTATGCCACCCCTCGACACTGGGTGGGTCCAGAAGAATCTGACCCATGTCGCCGGTCGCCGCCGACAGTGGATTGTGGTCCATCCGGGGGGACCTATGAGTACCCGCCAGACGCGCGGCCCCGACCACGAATTCGGTGGGGCTTTTTACCCGCGCAAAGAGGGCGTTCTTGAAGAAATCGGAGTTGAACAGCACTCGCAACACGGAGCGAATGTCGAACCCCGAACTGACAAAGGCATCCGTCAGGATGGCGACGGCCTCCGGCTCTCGTGGAGGAGTGGTCTGCCAGGCAGGTACTTGCGGCTCGTCAGCCACAAAGAAGTTGTACAGGTGGCGGCAGATGAACTGGGCCGTCGCCGGCTGTCCCACGATTATGTCTATGATGTCCTCTCCATTGAAGCGTCCCGTATGACCGAGGAAGGTCTTCTCGCCGTCGTCGTGGTCTTCAGCAACGTACTGGAACTGCCAGTCCAGACGTCCATAGGGCTGGGTGGAGCACACCTCCGCCCGGACAGTCATGTAGTGTGCGTTGCGTATCGTCCATCCGGTAAAGGCCCGGGAGGCCTGTCTCACGTCGTCTTCGGTGTAGTTTCCCACGCCCATAGAGAAAAGCTCCAGAAGCTCCCGGCCATAGTTCTCATTCACTGCATTACCGTGATTATCTTTATTATCCAGCCAGAAAATCATGGCCGGGTCCTTGGAAAGTTCCAAAAGAAGGCTGCGAAAGTTTCCCAATCCGTTGCGGCGGAACATATCAACTTGGTTCCCGATAGCCTTGGGTTGATTGAGCTTGGTATATCCGGTGGCAAACACTCCGTGCCAGAACAGGGCTATCTTCTCCTCCAGGGGCCGGTTGGTGTTAATCATGCGGTATAGCCAGTAGGCACCTCCGCCCGTATACATCAGGAAGCTGTTGTAGTCCACGTGATAACGCCTGATGAGGTCCTCGTTCTCAAGGCCCGGAGGGGCGTTCTCCGGATACAGCAACTCCTCAACGGTTGCCTCGTACCCCTTGGCAACGTAGCGCTCCAACTCGTCCCTGGTCGCTCCAAAGCCCGCACGACGCATCAGGTGTGCCATAAGGGCTATATCACTCTGCGACATGCTTTAGCCTCCTTCGGCAATTTGGCGGCAATTTGAGACCTTTGCATAACTATTCGGCGCTTCCCTGGCACGCCTTTTTCACCCCCATCTCAGCTTTTCCACGCAATGGTGCATGTGAGACCCGTCAATGGAGAAGGAGGGTTGCAAAGGTCTCGATTTGCTGGAATGGGACGGGCTGCTTTTTCCGCTACCAGACGTTCCAGTGGGTCACCTCTTGTATAGGGCGACGCCTGGCAGGTCCGAAATCGGCACCCTTGAAGTAGGCAACGGGCAGCAGGGCGGCCTGGAGAACATGGTCCGGGATTCCCAGGAGTTCGGCGACCTCATCCTCGCATATAAGGTGGGCGGTTGTCCAGGCGGCTCCCAGACCACGAGCGCGCAGGGCCAGCATGAGCGACCACGCCGCAGGTAGAATTGACCCATATAGGGATGCCAGGTGAAAAGCCCGGAACTTGGGTTGGTAAAGTAAGGCCATCTCTTCCATGTCCGTCTCGATGCAAGCGATGACAAGAGCCGGCGCTTCGTGCATATGCTCCGCAAGGTAGTCGCTGTTGTTTCTCATGCTCCGGCTTTGCTCTTTGCGCACGTCCCCGTCACGCCACTGAGCGCGATTTCCACCGGGACCGTAGGACTCTATGTTGACGCGATACCCTTTGCGGTATATGTCGCCCAGAGCCAGGCGCTTTTCCTCGTCGGTGACTACCATGAACTGCCAGCCCTGGTTATTCCCGCCGGACGGTGCGTATAGGGCGGTCTCGATACACCGCTGAATCACCTCGGGGTCCACCGGACGCGTGAAGTGCAGGCGCGTTTTGACGGAGTGGGTGGGGG
>JAGWBG010000306.1 GCA_021296015.1 Dehalococcoidia bacterium
GCGAGGAAGTGCACCTCCACACCCGCCTCTACATCAGGGACGATGAGGCAATGCTGTACGGCTTCCCAACTCCCGATGCCCTTCGCCTGTTCCAGATGCTCAACGGAGTCTCCGGCATCGGCCCCCGGACATCCCTGGCCCTGCTCTCATCCCTTGGCCCTCAAACACTCGTCACCGCAGTGGCCACGGAGGACGTAACCACCCTCAGCAGGGTGCCCGGAGTCGGCAGAAAGAGCGCGGGCCGCCTGGTGCTGGAGCTAAAGGGCAGGCTGGAAAAGGAGTTGATAGAGTCCCCGGCAATGGCCACGGGCGGAAGCGATAGCGGAGACGTGTTATCGGCCCTCATGGCCCTGGGCTACTCCGCCGCCGAGGCCCGGCGGGCGGTGGAATCCCTGGGCAGCATAGCAGACCTCCCCCTAGAAGAGAAGATACGCCGGGCGCTCCAGCAGTCGGCGGGGGGAGGCTGATCACTCCCCCCAAAGAACAGGAATTCGGCTAAGATGTTAGGATATTGAAATGTTCAAGCAGCTACGAATCAAAAACTTCAAGTCACTGGCAGACACGGTCGACCTCGCCATCAAGCCCCTGACCATCCTGGTGGGGCATAATAGTTCCGGCAAGAGTGCCCTGTTCAAGGCCCTCCTCGCCCTGAAGCAGACCGCCGAGAGCCGCGACACTCAAAGCCCCCTGGTGGTGAACGGCGACTACGTGGAACTGGGGTCTTACGGAGACTTCATCTATGGACATGACTTGAGCCGGGGGTTTTCCATAAAGGCCGGATTGAGCGGAGACAATCTATTCAGTGACATTGTGCAAAGAGCGCTAAATTCATCCTACAAAGCATCCGAGGTGCCATCACACTCAGATGATATAGGATTTGAAGTCAAGTTCCAGTACAACCAAAGGACACGGCAGATTCTGGTCAAGACAGTCGAGGCTACCGGCAAGTCGAAATATCTGCTCCGAGCAGACCGGAGCCGCAAGGGAGTGTACAAAGCAAAGACTCCGTTGTCAAGCGGTAACATCGTACTGAACAAGTTCTACTTGTTGAGACCTGAAGAGCTACCCGATTTTGAAAGTCTAAGCGAAGCTCAGTTAGCCGAAATGAAGATGTCTTTGATACATTTTTTGCTCCTTACCGGATTCGGTCAATTCATCCAACAGTCACTTGGCCGTACACACTACCTGGGTCCACTTAGAGCAGCCCCGGAAAGGTTCTATATCGCAGGCGGCGAGACCCCCCAAGACGTGGGCCTGGCAGGGGAGCGAGCCATAGACGTGCTCAGGATGCACAGCCGGCTAACCGGGTCCTCAGATGAGTCAAGGAAACTGGTTGGAAATGTGGAGGAATGGGTCAAGAGGTTTGGATTCAGCCTTGAGGTCAAATTCTCGCAGGCGTCATCCACGGTGTACGAGGTACTTTTCATTGACCCTCATACCAATATCCCCGTTAACATTGCCGACGTGGGCTTTGGTGCGTCCCAGGTCTTGCCCGTCGTAGTACAGGGCTTCTACAGCCCTCCAGGTAGTACCTTCCTGATAGAGCAGCCCGAAATTCACCTTCACCCCAAAGCCCAAGCCACCCTGGGAGACCTGCTGGTAGAGCTATCCAAGCAGGACAGGCAGGTTATCGTGGAGACCCACAGCGAGCATATCATAAACCGTGTACAGCTTCGCATCGCCGACGAGACCATAGACCGCTCCGACGTCGCCATCTACTACTTTGAGTCCACGGAACAGGGGACAAAAATCAAGGAGGTGGACCTGACGGAGTACGGCCAGTACGTAAATGAGACATTGCCCAAAGATTTCTTCGACGAGAACTATACTGAGTCTTATAGCCTAAGCAAGGCGATAATAGCGCGTAAAAAGAGGGAAGAAAAACCGGCCAAGGCGAGGTAGCACCTTGGTACTGTACTGGGTGGTTGATGCCAGTGTAATCGGTGTAGCAAATGATACAGGGCAGGACCAGTCTGCCAATGCTGTTGAGTTTCTTGAGAGGCTGAGGAGTCTGACCGGCAGAATCGTACTGAACAGCGGCATCCAGTCGGAATATTGGCGGCGATGCAAGGAGTCTCCCCAAGGTCAAGG
>JAGWBG010000307.1 GCA_021296015.1 Dehalococcoidia bacterium
GCCAGAGATTTGAAACTGCCCATAATCTTCCACTCCCGCGAGTCTCACCCGGAGGTACTCCGCACACTAAAAGAGGAAAAGGGCCATGAAGTGGGTGGCGTGATGCACTACTTCCAGGCCGATGAGGCAACCGCCAGGGAGGCCATAGACTCCGGCTTTTATATCTCCCTGGCAAGGCCATTGCTCAGGCTGCCCGAGCTTCAGGAAGTTGCCGGAAAGCTGCCCCTTGAGAGCATAGTGCTGGAGACCGACTCCGCGCCCCAACCCTTCAAAAAGCACCGGCACAACTGGACAGAGCCCCGACATACCCGGGACGTGGCGGAGAAGCTTGCGGAGCTAAAAGGTATTGCGCTGGAAGAGGTAGCCAGCGTGACCACGAGTAACCTTACCAGGCTGCTGAAGCTGGACATTGGGAACTGATACTCTTACATGAACAAGTACATAGCTGAGACGGGAGACGCAGGATGGCAACCCAAGTTATCAGACGCCGCTTTACCGTAAACGAGTATTACCTGATGGCCCAGGCCGGTATCCTGCATGAGGATGACCGGGTGGAGTTGCTGGAAGGGGAGATAGTGGAGATGGCAGCCATCGGTAGCCGCCATGCAGCCTGCGTGAACCGTCTCAATCGTATCCTATCAGAGGGATTGGGGAGTCGCGCTATTATCAGTGTGCAAAATCCTGTCCGGCTTGGGGAACACTCTGAGCCACAACCGGACTTGACCTTGCTTCGTCCCCGTCCTGACTTTTACTCCGAATCCCATCCGGAGTCTGCCGACGTGATGCTGCTGGTGGAGGTGGCGGATACGTCGGAGGACTATGACCGGGAAGTGAAAATGCCACTTTATGCCCGGTATGGCATCACTGAGGCCTGGCTGGTGGACCTTTCGAGCCGGAGTATTGAAATGTACCGTGACCCCGTCCTTGAAGGGTACCGTGACATTCAACTGGCCATGCCGGGTTGCAGCATTGCCCCGCAAGCCTTTCCTGACCTGGAGTTGGTTGTGGAAAAAGTCTTTGGCTAGTCACCAGGGTTGGGAGCATCATATCATACAGAATCGGTGGAGAACCCCAAACCGTCACTCCGGCGAAGGCCGGAATCTGAGCATTCCGTAGAAGTGGTGGAGAACATTGCGGAAGAGATATGACGTTATTATTGTGGGTGCCGGGCCGGCCGGGAGCACCCTCGCCTATGAGCTTGCCCGCAAGGGCGTCAGCACTCTAATTCTGGAACGGGATGCCCTCCCACGATACAAGACCTGAGGCGGCGGGATAAACGAGCGAGCCGTTCGGCTCCTGGATTTCTCCATTGACCCGGTGGTGGAACGGGTGATTAGCCGGGCCAGAATCACCTACAAGCAGCGTGAGAGCTTCACCAAGTGCTTTCCTCAGCCTTTTACTTATATGACCATGCGGGAAAAGTTCGACGGCTTCCTTACCGAAAGGGCTGTCTCCGCCGGCGCCAGCCTGATGGACGGATTCAAGGTCAACCGGATAGACGTGGATAATGGTGTGTCGCAGGTCTTCGGAGAGAAGGATGCCTTTGACGGCAAGGTACTGGTGGGGGCCGATGGGGCCAACAGCATAGTTGCCCACCGGCTCGGGCTGCTCCAGGAGGCCGAGATGGGGGTGGGCCTGGAGAGTGAGGTCTATACGGAGGACGAGTATCTCCAGCCCTGGGCTTCCATTGTAAGCCTGGACTTCGGCACCATCCGGGGCGGGTATATGTGGGTATTCCCAAAGGGAGACCATCTATCCATCGGAGTGGCGGGATTCATGAAGTTCGGCCCCAGGATGCGCGACCTGTTGGACGGATACCTCAGTTCACTCCAGATTGGGGATTTCCGGCTACAGGTCACCAGGCGACATCGGCTGGCCAGAAGGAGGCTGGGTATGCCCTTTCACATTGGCAACGCCGTGCTCATCGGTTATGCGGCGGGGACGGTGGACTTCTGGACCGGCGAGGGCATCTACTACGCATTAAGGACCGCACAGATGGCGGCCCCGGCCGTCTGTAACTACCTTGAGGGAAACGTCCGTGACCTGCGCCAGTACGAGGAAGTTGTAGACCGGTAACTGATGCCTGAGCTG
>JAGWBG010000308.1 GCA_021296015.1 Dehalococcoidia bacterium
GAGACGGCTGTGGTGTGGACTGTGTTCTGGAGTGGCAAGCCACCACGACAACCGTCATCAGAAGGGCTAGAACGCACAGCTTCAAAATCAGTTATACCTGTTCATGGCTTTCTCAATGCCTTCCTGAATCAGACACAGGACTACGTCGGCCACGTTCCTTACTGCCTCTTCGATTAGAAGCTTCTCATCGGGAGGGAAGGCACCCAAAACGTAGCTCATTCCGTCCAACTCCGGTGGAGGCTTGCCAATCCCCACCCGCACCCGCGGGAAGTCCTGGGTAGACAGTGTGGAGATGATGGACCTGACGCCATTGTGCCCTCCTGCACTGCCTTCAGGGCGGACGCGAATCTTGCCCGGTGGAAGGTCCATCTCATCGTAGATTATCACCATATCCTGGGGGGTAGCCGCGAAGCGGGTGAGCAGGTAGGCTATCCCCTCGCCGCTGTTATTCATGTAGGTACGGGGTTTGGCCAGCACTACCGACGGTCTATCCTGAACGTCCGGGTGGGCTACCTGGCCCTGACCTAGTACCACCTTTGAGCGTCGCTCGCCTACTTTTATGCTCCATGCCCGAGCCATGTGGTCAATGCACTTGAAGCCCACGTTGTGGCGACTATCTTTGTACCTGTCTCCCGGGTTTCCCAGGCCAATTATGAGCTTCATGGGTTGCTGGTCAGACCTTCTGTCTCCGGCGAGAATTCTATAAGCTTCAGGAACTCCTCCTCGTTCAACAACTGAGTGCCCAACTGTTCGGCAACCCCCAGCTTGGATCCGGGCTCCTCTCCCACCACCAGGTAAGAGGACTTTTTCGTTACGTTAGAGGATACGGAGCCTCCCAACTCTTTGATTCGGGACTCCGCACGGGAGCGGCGCACTGAGGTCAACGTCCCGGTGAGGACAAAGCTAAGGCCGGCCAGGGAAAGCTCCTTGGCTCCATCCGTTCCTTGACCGGACTCTTCACCTGAGGCCGCGTCCTGAGAGAGTTTCACTCCAGCCTGGCGCAGCTTCTGGATGGCCTGCAAGTTCAGGTCTACGCTGAAATACTCGACGATGCTGGCCGCAATTTTAGGACCGACACCCGGAATGGCGGTAAGCTCCTCCTCGGTAGCCTCGGATAGCCGGTCTATGCTGGAGTAACGATAGGCCAGCAAGTCGGCTATCTCCGACCCGACGTGCAGCACTCCCAACGCAAAGAGGACCCTGGAGAGGGGGCGTTCTTTGCTTATCTGCCAGCTTGTCACCCATACGCTCTAGTTCCAAGAGGTCCTCTTTTGCCAGATAGTACAGGTCGGCAACGTCCTTGACCAGTCCTTCATCTATCAGAATCCGGCACCAACGTTCTCCCAGGCCATCAATATCCATAGCGCCCTTACTTACGAAGTGCTTCAACAACTCGAAGAACTGGGCGGGACAGGTGGTGTTGGGGCAACGATGCATAGCGTCGGCCTCCGGCTTTACGACGCCGGTGCCACATTCGGGGCACTTCTCCGGCATTCGGAAAACCCTCTCCTCACCGGTGCGTCGCGCCGTCACCGGTCCCACAACCTGGGGTATTACCTCTCCGGCCCTTTCGACAATCACCCAGTCACCAATACGGATGTCCTTGCGGTGGATGTCTTCTTCGTTGTGAAGGGTAGCCATCTTTACCACTGCACCACTGACGTTGACGGGTTCCAGTAAGGCGGACGGGTTCAGGCTGCCGGTCCGTCCCACGTTGATGTTAATGTCAAGCAATCTGGTAGTGGCCTGCTCGGCAGGAAACTTGTATGCGATGGCCCACCGAGGCTCGCGACCGACATAACCCAGAATGTCCTGATACCGGAAGTCATTGACCTTTACCACCAACCCGTCTACCTCATAGGGCAGACTGTGACGGTTCTCAAGCCAGGAGACGTATATCGCTTCCACCTCATCCAGCGTCCGGCAGAGTACGTTATGAGGATTTATCTTGAAACCCAACTCCTTGAGCTTCTGGAGGGAGTCCCAGTGGTCGCCGGGCATGGAGCCATTCTCGGTATGCCCCTGACTGTATACGTAGATGTCCAGGTTCCGGGAAGCCGTAAGTTTGGGGTCCAGCTGTCGCACGGAGCCGGCACCCGTGTTGCGGGGATTGGCGTAGACCGGCTCGCCCTTGGCCGCCCTCTCTTCGTTGAGCTTCTTGAAGCTCTCCTTGGACATGTACACCTCGCCCCGAACTTCCAAAACCCCGGGGGCTTGTCCTGCCAGGGCTCCGCCAAAGGCGGATTGGCCTGAGCTTGTGCCTGAGCTTGTGGAAGATGTCTGGTCGAGCAAGACAAGGGGGATGCTCTTCACGGTACGAAGGTTCCGGGTCACATCCTCGCCCCTATACCCATCACCCCGGGTAGCACCCCGTGCCAGCCGTCCGTTCTCGTAGGTCAGCGATACCGCCAGACCATCTATCTTCAACTCGCACACCAGGTCGATTTCGGAGCGTTCCAGAAGGTTAGCCACCCGGCTATGCCACGCTTCAAGCTCCTGGAGATTGAACGCATTAGCCAGGCTCAACATGGGCATGGCATGTTGCACCTGAGCGAATCCCTCTGCCGGCGCACTTCCCACACGCTGGGTGGGCGAATCAGGGGTGACAAGCTCAGGGTGCTCCTCTTCCAGCCCTCGCAACTCCCGCATAAGGTGGTCATACTCACCGTCGCTGACAGTCGGATTATCCAGCACGTAGTAGCGGTAATTATGGTACTCAATGTCCGCCCTCAGCTGGGCAATCCTATCACGGACTTTTACGTCTACTTCCACCATGGGGCACGTTTCTCCTTGTTTCTCTCACGAGGGGCGTGGCGTCCCCTGCAGAATCTCCAGGATGTGTCGCCCTCCAGGGTCCAACTAACCTCCTCAACAGTATAATATCATTCTCCAGTTTATCCCTAACAGTACATCATCCATTTTTGCCCACTATTGGTCATAGTAGTGTAAAATTGGGGGGACGAAAGGGAGGACAAATATCCGATGTACACCCATGAGCAAATCAAGACCCTTGCCCTGGACCTTCTGAGAGAGTTGGGAAGCTGTCCAGCCGTGTCGTTCATGGAAGGCGCGGTGGCCGACTGCATCAGAGGGTCCCTGCAAGGCACAGGTCTCTCGGTTGAGCAGGACGGTTACGGCAATTTGATTGCCCGCAACCAGAGGCATTCAGCGAAAGGTGAAAGTAATCCGCCTATCGCATTCATGGCCCACATGGACCACCCGGGCT
>JAGWBG010000017.1 GCA_021296015.1 Dehalococcoidia bacterium
GGCGGAGACCGAAGAGAAAGCCCGCTCCGAGCCCGAGATAAGCACCATGCAGGAGATAAAGTACCTGGCCGAGGAATTGAGTGCTGCTGCAGCCAGCCAGGAGGCCGCGGATAGGCTAAAAAGTTTGGCCGAGCTCCCCTATGATGACATACTGAGCCATAGAGTAATGTACGGCACGCCCGGTGCGGTTGTCGAGCGTCTCCAGGAGTATAAGAAAGAGCTAGGTATTTCGGGCGTTGTGATGGAGATGAACTACGGAGGTCGTATACCCTACGATCGCGGTATTAACTCCATGCGGCTGCTCATCGAGAAAGTAGCGCCGGAATTCAATTGATATATTAGGCCGGAGCTTCATGACTACTCCGCCCGGTGACGCATCTGATAAAATTAACATGGCTCCCATACTCAAGGCGCTAATTTGTGCTATCATATAGCTAAACTTGCGGGGACGAAAGGAGGCACCCTTGGACTTTGGCATGTTCACTGAATTCCATGTACGAGATCGAAAGACCCAACATGATGCTATTGTGGAGCATCTGGATGAAGTGGTCTATGCGGAAGAGATGGGGTTGGATTCCGTTTGGATGGCCGAGTACCACTTTGCCCCTCAACGCTCCGTATTGTCCTCCCCATTCTCCATTGGCTCCGCAATCGCCGCTCGCACCGAGAGGATAAGAATAGGTGGCTCGGTATTTGTAGTGCCCTTGATAAATCCCTTACGTCTCGCCGAGGATGCCGCTATCCTGGACCACATCAGTAACGGCCGCTTCGAGTTTGGTATAGGACGCAGCGGGCTGACGATGTTCTACGAAGGCTTTGGCATGGACTACGGTGAATCTCGTGACCGCTTCTTTGAAGGACTGGAGATTGTTCTCAAGGCATGGGGAAATGAGACCTTCTCCCACCATGGCCAATACTGGGACTTTGACGACGTTACCATAGTCCCAAAACCCTACCAGCAGCCACACCCGCCCATTCGCGCCGCCGTAGTCAGCCCGGAGACCTTCGCCCTGTACGGGAAGATGGGCTACAGTATCTCCTTCTTTGCTGCCGATACCATCCCCAATCTCAAGAAGTCGCTGCAAGAGTACCGGTCGGCCTGGAAAGAGGCGGGGCACCCCGGTGATGGTGATGCAAACGTGCGCGTTCCCGTCTACGTGGCGGAGACGGCAGAGCAGGCCCGGGCGGAACCGGAGAAGAGCTTCAGGCACCAGCAGGCTTACGACAACCGTGTGACTGCCCGCTTCGCACCCAATAACAGGTTTGCTGAAATCATCCGTGAGATGGCCGCTCAATCCTATGACGATGCCCTTAGTACGATGCTGATTTACGGAACGCCGGAGGCGGTTACCGAGCGCATCCAGGAGTACAGAGAGGAGACGGGTATATCCGGCTTAATAATGGAGTTCAACCACGGCGGGCATATCCCCTTTGATCGTGTCAAAAACTCCATGCGGCTGTTCTCCGAAAAGGTGATACCGAACTTCAAGTAGCATATCCAAGGCGAGGGCATGAGGAGACACAAATGAACTTAGCGATGATTACCGAGTTCCACATGAGGGATGGCAAGACCCAGGCTGACGCCTTCGATGAGCACTTACAGACGGTGTAATTGGCGGAGGAGTTGGTCTTCGACTCCGTGTGGCTGGCGGAGAAGCATT
Organism: Dehalococcoidia bacterium; assembly: GCA_021296015.1. Taxonomy (GTDB): domain Bacteria; phylum Chloroflexota; class Dehalococcoidia; order Lucifugimonadales; family JAGWBF01; genus JAGWBG01. The sequence continues at coordinate 1,662 of JAGWBG010000017.1, forward strand.
TCAGCCCTGACCGCTCCGTGCTGTCCTCGCCCCTTATGATTGCCAGCGCCATCGCTGCGCGTACCAAGAGGATTAAGATTGGGCAGGCGGTGGTGGTGGTGCCTCTGGCCAATCCCCTTCGCCTTGCCGAAGAGGCCGCTACAAAGGCCGCCTTGAATTCGGGCTGGGACGCAGCGCCCTGACCCAGTTCTACCAGGGCTACAACATGGACTACGGCGAGACCCGGGACCGGTTGTTTGAAGGACTGGAAGTTGTCATGAAGGCATGGAAGAATGAGACATTCTCCCATGCAGGACAATACTGGACTTTCAATGACGTGACGGTGGTACCCAAGCCCTACCAGCAGCCCCATCCCCTTACCCGCGTTGCCGCCCTCAGTGCGGACACCTTTCCCCTGATAGGAAGCATGGGATACCCGACCTTTCTCCTGAGCGGACGCGGGATTGATTACCTTGAGGAACAGATGAAAGAGTACCGCAGGGCGTACAGGGAAGCGGGACACACGAGTCCTGACGATGTGCTGCTCCGTATTCCGGCCTACGTGGGGGAGACTGCCGAGCGGGCCTACTCCGAGCCGAAGTACAGCACCATGCACCAGCAGGCATACAATGCCAGGGTGTTGGCGGGTTTTCAGGTCACCGAAGAGGCACGCCACCAGGCCCGGGCCAGGGCCACCGTCTCCTACGACGAGATGATAGAGCAGAGGCTGATATTCGGGACGCCCGAGGCCGTCGCGGACCGTTTACAGGAGTACAAGGAGAGGCTGGGCCTGTCGGGTTTCATACTGGAGGTGAACCACGGCGGGCAGATTCCCAACGAACTGGTTGTTAACTCCATGAAGCTGCTGGCTGAGAAGGTGTTCCCCAAGGTCAAGTGAGGATGTCTCCCCACTTTAACCAGACCCTGGTTACCCGATTTCTCGGGTATGACGAAAGCTATGCAAGGGTCTCATAATCCGGGAAGGGGAACAGCCTACTCCAGCACACCGTCGTCCTTGAGGGAGCGGTACTCACCATCCGACAGGCCGAACAGTTCCTTTAGAGCGTACTCGGTATGCTCCCCTATGAGGGGCGCCGGCCTGTCCAGGCTGCCCGGCGTTCGCGACAGGTTAAACTCGCTCCTCTCGCTGGCGTAGGGTCCTATCTCCGGGTGGTCAAGGTACTTGAAGTGCTCCCGGTGCGTTAGCTGGGCGTCTTCAAACAGGTCACGGCTGTCGTTGACCATACCGGCGGGCACTCCTGCACTCTGAAGGGCGTCCATAAGCTCCCTGGCATCCCAACCCCTTGTCCACGCACCGATTATTCCGTCCAGGTCGTCCTCGTCGGACTTCCGGCCCAGGAGCGTAAAGTAACGCTCCTGGTGTACCCTGTTCTGACCTGTCGGGTCTACAACACGGCATAACGCCTGCCATTCCGCGTCTGTGGTGCATGCAATGGCTATCCATCGGTCTTCGCCCTTGCACGGGTAGACTCCGTGGGGGGCTGCAGCGGGGTCACGGTTGCCCATGCGGTCCTGTTCCCTGCCGTTGACCACGTAGTCCAGCATGAAGGGAGCTGAGAAGTGAATGGAGGTCTCAAGTTGAGATATGTCCAGGTGGGTTCCATCACCCGTTCGCCTGCGGTAGTCGAGCGCCGCCAGGATAGCAGCCACGGCGAAGCGGGGCACGACGAAGTCTGTGTATGCCCCATAGGGATTTACCGGGTCCCTGTCGGGCCAGCCGGTGATGTGGGTCATCCCGGCCAGAGATGCGAGCACCGGCCCGAAACCGGGCTGTCGCTCAAAGGGACCGCCTCTGCCCAGCATTGAGGCACTGAGCATGATGATTCCAGGATTCGCACCCTTGAGTTCCCGGTATCCCAGGCCCCAACTCTCCATTGTGCCCGGAGTGAAGTTCTCGGTGACCAGGTCTGCCCAGGGGATTATGCGTAATATCAGGTCTCTGGCTCTGGGATGACGCATATCTATGGTGATGCCATACTTGTTGGGGTTATTGTTGGCGAAGTAGCCGCTGCGGTTTATGCCTGAGACCCCGTCCTTGAAGGGTGCAGCCGTCCTCAGGGTCTCGGGCCTTTTGGCCGACTCCACCCGGACTACCGTAGCGCCGTACTCGGCCAGGTACTTGGTGGTCATGGGGCCCATCGCCACCCAGCAAAAGTCCAACACCTTTAGACCCTCCAGGGGTTTCCCGTTCATCAGATTACCCCGTCCTCCTCAAAGTTCGTTAGCTCCTCAGGAGTGAGACCCAGCTTTTCATGATAAATTTCTACGTTATGCTCCCCGATTAGCGGAGACCGCCTGCTCAGTCCCATCCTTTCCCCACCTTCAATATCCTTTGCGAAGAGGCCCGGGTAGGTTACAGATATGTCAAGCTCAGGGTGAGGTAGCTCCTTGAAGTAGTCGCGCGCTATCAGTTGGGAGTGTTCGATGATGTTCGCCGGTGTGGCCACGGGAAACAGCAAGATACGGCGCTCTACGCTGGCCGTGGTGAGTTCCTCCCTCGTGTGGGTGGCAAAGAAGCGTTGCAGAGGTGCCACGGACTTCTCCATAATATCGGCCCGTACGCGCCCATAGCCCAGGTGCTCCCAATCAACGGCTTTCAGGTCCTCGTCCCCCAATCCCTCTTCATCCATCCATTCCAGCAGGGCGCGAGTGCTCCTGGCCACTCCCGGACCTCCTCCCTGGAGCATGTAGTTTACGTAGCCGTCCTTGCAGCGCCAGTTGGCGCGCGTCATGGTCTCCTTGCCGGTCTGACGGAAAGGCCCCATGCGTTTCAGTATCTCGCCTTCCAGGTCCCAGCTTTGGGGTGCGTGTGCCAGTGTTCTTGCCACGGCCTGCTGGCAGGATACGTCTACGTGCTGGCCCTCGCCGGTGAGGACGCGATGGCTATGGGCAATCATAGCACCCGTGGCACCCGCTGCCGAGCCGTGGAGGTATAACTGGGGGAAGCTCACTCGCAGAGGAGGGCGGTCGCTATCCCCCGTCAGGTACATGAAGCCCCCCATAGCCATACCCACAATGTCGGAAGCCTTGTAGTGGGCGTAGGGGCCGTCCTGGCCAAAGGGCGTTATGGACACCATAACCAGCGAGGAGTTGAGGGATTCAATGTCCTTGTAGCCAAGGCCCAGACTGTCCAGGTAGCCCGGCGGGTAGGACTCTATGAGGAAGTGGGCCTCTTTTACTAGCTCTTTGAGAAGCTCTCGCCCCTTCTCGGTGTGCAAGTTCAGGGTGATGCCCCGTTTATTGACCGCGTAGGCCCACCAGAAGAGGCTCTTTTCCGGGTGGGCCTCGTCTTTGTAATAGGGGCCGATATTCCTCGCAGTGCTGCCCCCCGGAGGCTCCACCTGGACAACATCGGCACCCAGGTCGGCCAGAATCTTGCCGCAGAGAAGCCCGCGCTCGTCGGTAAGGTCGAGGACGCGATAGGGGCTAAGGAGGGTTCCGCCGTTCTCTCTCACAGGGGAAGCTCCGGGGTCATCCCGGCTCCCAACTCCACGTCGAAGGCCGTCAGGAACTGGCCCACCAGCAGGTAGTGGCCTATGAGCCCTGTCAGGCCTATTGTTCCCTGGTCTCCCAGACGGGCATGGACGGCGTTGAAGGTGGCGTCGGTGATTTTATGGTCTCGAAGGAGTTCATGGGCGTATCGTACCAGAAGTCCCTCGTCTTCCGAGAGGCCCTGGGGTGCTGTGCCCTGGGCGATGGAACGGATAGTGTCCTCCGATACTCCGGCATTCCGGGCCAATCGGGCGTGGGCGCTGAACTCGTACTGGGACTTGATTTCCCGCGCCGTCGCCAGTATGACCACCTCTTTCAAAGCCTCGGAGAGGTCGAACTCGAATCGTACATACGCTCCCGTAGCTGCTATACGAGCGGCTAACTTGGGATTGTGGAGCAGGACACCGTAGGGGCCTCTTACACTCCCCCGACTCTCGGCTATCTCATCGAAGTAACCCTGGTCCTCTGGATTGAGCCGGTCTCGGCTGACAGTTGGCAAGCGGGCCATCTCTAACTACCTCCAAATCTACTTGCGCCACCCCAGTTCCTCGGTGGCGGCCAGGAATTTGCTAATCAGGTGGGGGCTTGAGGCGATAACGCTCTCGCTCTCAAGAGTGGCCGGGTTTCCGTGTCGGTCCACAACTCTGCCGCCGGCCTCCGAGACCAGCAGCAGGCCCGAGGCAATATCCCAGGGGTACAGGCGGTGATGAAAGTATATGTCCACGCGACCACAGGCGGCATAGGATAACCCCAAGGCACCGGACCCCATGACCCGGATGCTCTGCATCCCCGGCCAGAGAGATTTAATCAAGTCCAGCGCCAGGACTGCCCTGTCGTCAACGTAGCCCATGTCGAACCCCAGCAGGCAGTCGGGTATCTCTTCTTTTGGCGAGACCGATATGGGCGCATCGTTGAGGTAGGCCCCGTTGCCCTTCTCAGCCGTTAGGACCTCCTTGCGCACGGGGTCGTAGGTCACTCCGACTATGACCTCACCGTCCCGGGCGAGGGCTACCACTACTGATACATGGGGTATACCCGATGCGTAGTTTCGGGTGCCGTCTATGGGGTCCAGCACCCAGGTGTAGCTGGAGCCTGTTACTATGGGGTCCGATTCCTCGGAGAGGATACCGAAGTCCGGGTACTCTTCACGGAGCAGTTGGAGCGCCGCTTTCTCCGCCAACATATCCACGTCGGTCACTACGTTGGCCCGACCCTTGAAACTAATCTCTTTCAGTGTATGGAACCTGTCCAGGATTATATCCCCGGAACGTCGGGCGGCTTCTATAGCAATTGTGAGGGCGTCCCTGCCGCTTGTGGATGCGGGAATGGAGCGTGAGAGTGAATTATCCCTGAAAGAGTGTTGCATGGGATGAAGGTCAGTCCTCTCTTATCTTGCTCAGAGCGTGCTATGGCAAAGCCAGTCCCATCTTCTCCTGGACCTCGCCTATGGTCTCCAGGGCGATTGCTTTGGCCCTCTGGGCGCCCTCGGTCAGCACGTCTTTGACGTAGTCGGGGCGGTTCTCATACTCTCGCCGCTTCTCTCTGAGAGGTTCCAGGTAACGGTTCACACCTTCCGCCAGATGCCTTTTGCAGTCCACGCATCCCCTGCTGGCAGTAGTACACTCCTGGTAAACGGTATCTACTTCACCCGGATTGAAGAGCTTGTGGAGGGAGTACACGTTACACAGGTGTGGTCTGCCGGGTGTGCTCCGGTGAGTGCGCTGCGGGTCGGTAAAGGCGGTTAGCACTCTCTTGTTTGTCTCCGCCGGAGTGGCGGCCAGGTCAATGTGATTGTCCAGGCTCTTGCTCATCTTCTGCTGTCCATCGAGACCGACTATAAGGGGAGCTTCGGTAAGTTTGGCCTGGGGTTCGGGGAAGGTATCGCCGAACATATTGTTGAAACGCCGCACTATCTCCCTGGCAAGCTCCAGGTGGGGAAGTTGGTCCTCTCCAACCGGGACGGCGCTGGCTTTGTACAGGATTATATCCGCAGTCTGTAGCACCGGATAGCCCACCAGCCCATAGTTGACGCTCTCCTCGGTCTCGCTCATCTGCCGCACCTTCTCCTTGAAGGTGGGCACCCGCATCAGCCAGCCGAGGGGAGTTACCATGCTGAGCAGAGTGTGGAGGGTCAACACCTCAGGCACGTGGGACAGGACGAAGATGATGCTGCGCTCCGGGTCCAGGTCCGCTGCCAGCCAGTCCAGCACCATCTCGTAGATGTTGGGCTGAATCTCCCTTGTATCCTCCGGAGACGTAATAGTGGTCAGGGCGTGGATGTCCACGGGGGTGTAGATTGATTCGTAGCTATCCTGGAGGTCAACCGTGTTCTGAGGGGCCCCCAGGTAGTTGCCGAGATGAAGCTTCCCGGTGGGACGCATTCCAGAAAATATTCGTTCTTTCCGTTCCATTGCAATAGCCTCTGTATCCATGCCGGATTTGTTCGGGCCTGACCGTGCTCTTACGAGTATACGAGTATTGACTGGGGCTTGCAACAGTTATGGTGGCTCCTTCGGTAAAGGTGTTACTGATGACTAGGAGCACCATCTCAGCTATAGCGGTATTCTGAACAGGGGTGTACAATTGCCCCATTCGGGTAGACGTGAGTTGCAATGGGAAAGAAGGAGGTGGGTATGGCTCTTGATTCGCAGCAACTATTGGAAATGTACCGGAAGATGGCCACAATTCGAAGGTTTGACCAGAGGGCCGTGGAAGAGTTCCATGAGGGCAACATCCCCGGGGTTGTTCACGCCTATATTGGCCAGGAAGCGATAGCCGTGGGAGTGTGTACGGCCCTGCGCCAGGACGACCAGATTGCAAGCACTCACCGGGGTCATGGGCATACCATTGCCAAGGGTGCCGACATCAAGCTGATGATGGCGGAGCTATTCGGCCGGAGCAACGGATATTGCCACGGCAAGGGTGGCTCCATGCACATAGCGGATTTCAGTGTGGGGATGCTGGGGGCCAACGGTATTGTGGGAGCGGGAATGCCCATCGCCGCCGGTGCGGCTCTGGCAGCCCAACTGGAAGGGGGAGATAGGGTAGCCCTGGCCTTCTTTGGGGACGGGGCCTCTAACGAGGGCGCCTTTCATAGCTCTTTGAACCTGGCCTCTGTGTGGCAGCTCCCGGCTATCTTCGTGTGCGAGAATAATGGGTGGGCAGGCCGTCTCAGGGCCAGACGGGGCGACCCGTGCAGTTAGCTACAACATTCCCGGCATCAGCGTAGACGGCACCGACGTTCTCGCCGTCTACGAGGCCGCTGAGCAGGCCGTTGGGCGCGCCAGGGCTGGCGAAGGGCCGACCCTGATTGAGTGCAAGGCATACCGATGGCGGATTCACGCGGAGCAGAGGGGGAATCCGCCTGATCCAAGACCACAGGAAGCGAAGGAACTGGGACCCCAGAATGACCCCATAGCGTCCTTCGGTGCGACTCTGATAGCTCAGGGCATTGCCACACCTGAAACGCTCCGGCACATGGACGAGGAGGTAAAGTCGTCTGTGGAGGAAGCTATAGACTTTGCCAAGGCCAGCCCGCTGCCCAACCCGGCGGATGCCCTGCTGGACGTTTTTGCGCCCTGATTGGCCCTGATTGGGGTGTGGGATACACCGGAAAGTGGGGTTGAGCCGTAGACTGACGTGTGAGGAGAGAGATTATGCCAGAACTTACCTATATCGAAGCCTTGATGGAAGCCTTCCAGGAAGAGATGCGGCGGGATGATAAAGTGTTCCACATCTGTGGTGGCTTGGGTCCTCTTGCCGGTCTTATACCTGAGTTCGGCGAGTCGCGGGTGAGGGTCTGTCCCATCTCCGAGGAGGCCTACGTGGGGGCCAGCATAGGAGCGGCGGGCGGCGGGTTCCGTCCCGTTGTAAGCCCCGGCATGATGACCTTCGCTTTCACCGCCATGGACCAGATAGTAAACCAGATGGCGAAAATCCACTATATGTTTGGTGGGCAGGCCCCCTTCCCGATTGTATTCAGAGCGTCTACCGGTGGAGGCCGGTCAGCCGCCGCCCAGCACTCTCAGAGTCCCCATCCCATGTTCATGAACCTGGCGGGCCTGAAGCTGGTCATGCCTGCTACTCCTTACGATGCTAAAGGGCTTATGAAGAGCGCCATCCGGGACAACAACCCGGTGGTATTCTTTGAGGACCAGATACTGGCGGCCAGTGGGGAGAAGGGACAAGTCCCGGATGGGGAATACACTATTCCCATCGGTGTGGCCGACGTGAAACGCCAGGGCAGCGACGTTACCTTGGTGGCTATCTCCAAGATGGTGCCGGAGGCTCTGGCCGCCGCTGAGGAGTTGCAATCTGAAGGTATCTCCGCAGAAGTTGTGGACCCCATGACCCTGGCCCCCCTGGACAGGGATACCATACGCGCCTCGGTAAAGAAGACGGGGCGGGTGGTTATCGCAGACGAAGCTTGTATTACCTGCAGCGCTGCCGCCGAGGTTTCAGCGACAGTAACCGAAGACCCGGCGACCTTCCGCGCCCTGAAGGCCCCGCCCAAGCGCGTGTGCGCCCCCGACGTGCCCATACCTTACAGCCCAGTTATGGAGCAGTTCTGTCTGCCGGACAAGGCCCGCATCATCGAGGGGGTGAGGGAAGTGCTGGGGTAGCGGCATAACAGGCCCGGAGGCTTTGGCGAATCCTTGCTCTCGGCCGCCTTCCGAGGGTTGACTTCCGCCCACACCGATGCGAAACTCTTAATACATCCCCATGCGGTAGAACACCTCCCGGCAAGGGCGAGGCAAGATTGCTCATAGACCTCCATACCCACACCTTCCCCAACTCGGATGACAGTTTTGTGAGCCCGGATGAGTTGGTTGATGCGGCCAAGAGCCTGGGCTTAGACGGTATATGTATAACCGAGCATGACTACTTCTGGGACCTCGATGACATTCGCGCCCTCTCCAGAAAGCACGGTTTCCTGGTACTGCCGGGGTGTGAGGTCAACACCGACGGAGGGCATGTGCTGGTGTTTGGCTTGGAGAAGTACGTCTTCGGGATGCATAAAGCGACCTTTCTTCGCGAACTGGTGGAACAGGCAAGCGGGGTAATGGTAGCGGCCCATCCCTATAGAAGGCGATACATCCGTGACGGAGCCAAGAGGGCGGACGACTACCGGGCAATGGTCAATAATGCCTGCCGGGACGAGTTCTTCTCCTTCTGCGATGCGATTGAGGTATTGAATGGGCGCGCTACCGACGACGAGACCGGCTTCTCCCGAGACCTGGACCGCCGTCTTGGATTGGGGGCGGTCGGTGGCAGCGATTCTCATAGATTGGAGCATCTAGGCAAGGCAGCGACCAGGTTCCATAGAAAAGTCGGCTGTCTGGAAGACTTGATTGGAGAGTTGAAAGCCGGCAGGTTCGAGCCGGCGACTCTGGACGGTAGCTTGGCATTGGACTCTCCGGTTGAACGGGCCAGGGGATATTGTGTACCACCAGCCTTGCAAGTGAATGAGACCACGTAGATGAGTGATATATTAAGGGCACAAGACCTTCACGTGAATTTCTACACGAAGGACGGGGAGGTTAAGGCGGTCAACGGCGTGAGCTTCTCTCTTCAGGCAGGCTCTATTCTGTGTTTGGTAGGGGAAAGTGGGGCGGGCAAAAGTACCACGGCCCTGGCCTTGTTGGGCTTGCTTCCCAAGGCGGCGAGAGGGCCCAGTGGCAGCGTACACTTTGATGGGCTTGACCTTCTATCCGTGGACCAGCAGACCCTCCGTCGGATTAGAGGCAAAGAAATATCCATGATTCCCCAGGAGCCTCGGGCATCCCTCAACCCCATCCTGACTGTAGGGACTCAGGTGGAGGAGCAAATCCTAGCCCACACGGATTTGTCTAAGAAGAATGCTAACAGGCTGGCGTTGGATATGCTAAGGGACGTGGGACTGCCTGATCCCAAAAATATCCTGAAGCAGTATCCGTTCCAGTTGAGTGGCGGGATGTGCCAACGGGTAATGCTCTCCATGGCCCTGGCTCTGCGTCCGAGGGTGTTAATCGCCGATGAGCCTACCTCGAGCCTGGATGTGACACTTCAGGCGGAGATTCTGAGGCGACTCAAGGACACTTGCAGGGAGCTTAACTCGTCCATGCTCCTCATAACCCATGACATGGGCATAGTGGCCCAGATGGCTGACGAGGTGGCGGTGATGTATGCTGGGAGCATTGTGGAGTCTGCCGACGTTCAGACGCTGTTTCGCTATCCCCAGCACCCGTATATGTACGGCCTCTTCCAGTCTCTTCCTCGTCTTGATAGGCCGGGACGCCGCTTTGAGCCTATCAGGGGGAATCCGCCGGACTTGATGAACCTGCCGGGGCAGTGCCCATTTCTGCCGCGCTGTTCCAAGGCGATTTCAAAATGCAGGCTGGAGCCCATGCCGGTTCTGGATGAAGTGGAACCCGGCCATAAAGTAGCTTGCTATAACACCCTGGACTATGACTGGATGAACGGCGATGATGAAGGCTAACGCTGCCTGCGTCGTCCGGAGGCCGCCACGAGTCCAGAAGATTCACTAACCAGAAGCTCCAGGGCAAGGTCTTGCTCCAATCGCCCCCGTTTCACGGCAAGGTCGGCATCCAGGAGGCTGCGGTAGAGCCATTCCAAGCTACTCGCCGAGTGTTTCCTGGCTTGCTCAACCGTCTTTCTAAGGACGAAATCCTGATTGATTCCCAGCCTGCTCCCTATATCCTTCTCGCCGTGATTTCTGTCAATCAGGTCTCTAGCCAACGTTGTGAGCCGGAGTTGCCTTGCTATCATGGCGACGATATAGGGGAACTCTGCGCCGTCGTCTCTGAGACGGTGCATCAACTGCAGGGCTACCGCAGGTCTGCCCTCAAGGAGGGCGTCGACGGCGCTGAAGATACTTGCTTCTCTGGCTTGGGACACCAGCAATCGGACGTCTCCCTCCTCTATCGCCCGCTCTCTGGCGTAAAGGGTGAGCTTCTCCAACTCGTTGTCTACTGTCCTGAGGTTGCCCCCCACAAGCTGGGTCAAGAGACGTATGGCGCCCGGCGTTATCTGAGCTCCCTTTTCGGTCACCCGGTTTCTGACCCACCGTGCAAGCCCCTCTCCCGAAGGGGTGGGAAGCTCCTGGACCTGGACGATGGGCTGGAGCTTTTGCAAAAGGGGATTTCTCCGGGATAAACTGCTTTCCATGAATACCAGGAGGGTGCTGGGGGGCATCTCCTCTTCGATGTAACGGGGCAACTCCTCCCAGGCCGACTGGGAGTTGCGTCCTGCCCCGGCAGGCCTGTGGTCTGAGCCTGTAGGAGTACTGCGACCGGAGGACGTATCCCCCCTCCTCCTACCTTCGCGAGCTTCGGATTGGGATAGCAGACCTTCTACCACCACCAGACGGTACTCGGCAAGGAAAGGCATTGCATTGCAGAAGGTCGTTATCTCTGCCAAGTTTGTCCGGCTACCTGAAAGGGTATGGCTATTGGCCTCGAGTGCTTCGGGAGGACCTATCTGTTCTTGAAGCTCTTTCAAAGCCCGAGAGACCAGGTAGCTATCGCCATGAAGCAAGTGTGCCGGCATTTCCGTTCTCCGAAACCGAGAGAAGCGCGAAACTGTTGGGGCTGTCGTCATTTCCGCGCACGCTGGAATCCGCCCCTGCCATGCTGACTTCCGCTTTCATGTGGGAGACAGGGTTAGGCGAGTTGCCCGCCTCCGACGGATGCACTTCTCACCGCGACAGTGGTGATGTTTCAAAGATACCATACGGGGGTTTATAATAATAGTTGAAACGGTAAGGTTAGGGTGTTTGTTATGTGGTGGCGTCTCGCACTCCCGTTGGTCTTCATGTTCGCTCCCAACATCATCTCAAGGGTCGTGAGGGCGGCTTACCTTGTCTGGAAGCTGACTCTGGACCACCGGGTCCCCCTACTATTGAAACTTCTGGTGCCTGCCACGATTCTCTAATTTGTCACGCCCTTGGCGCGTGTGCCCTACGTGGGTCTTGCGGGTTATCTATTCGTTCTCTGGGTTGCGGTCTCAATCCTCTTCAACCTGGCACCCCGCGACGTGGTGGAGAGTTACGCACCCTGGAGGGCAGGCAAGAAAACCGGGAGTACCGTGAAAGAAGACCCTTCGCAGGTAGTAGAGGGCAGCTACCGCCTATTGGACGATGAGGGGCCTACCGAAAACAAGAAGAAGTGAGCGGGGAATTAACGGTCTCACCGATTCCGGTGGCTTGTGGTGAGGGGCGTTTGTTGACCACTTCAACGTGTAAGATGATGGCTAGTGTGTATGAATGACATGTCCTTAAAAGGGGAGATTCTGCCAGATGGCATCTCCCTCTACATCCACATTCCATTCTGCAAGAGCAAGTGCCCCTACTGCGACTTCAACACCTATCAGGGTATCGAGTCTCTTATGCCCCCCTATCTTGATGCCCTGGGATTGGAAATCCGACTCTGGGGCAGTACTCTTGGGAACCCCAGGGTGAACACCATTTTCTTCGGTGGCGGGACTCCCTCTTACATCTCTCTGGAGCACATGGAAAAGGCGCTATGCTCCGTAGCCGGTGCCTTTGAAGTCGTTCAGGATGCAGAGACCACCATTGAGGCCAACCCGGGAGATCTGAACGGGCCGGCCCTGACCCGGCTGCTGGAGGTTGGGGTAAATCGGCTAAGTATAGGAGTCCAGAGCCTAGATGATTCCTTGCTCGCCATGCTGGGGCGTCGGCATACTGCCCAGGAAGCGATGGAAGGCTACAGGCTGGCACGGCACACGGGTTTTGAGAGTGTGAACCTCGACCTGATGTATGGTCTGCCCCATCAGACGATGGCCCAGTGGGAATACACTATGGAAAAGATACTGGAGCTTGACCCTCCCCACGTGTCCCTCTACTGCCTCACCCTGGAGGAGGGGACCCCTATGGAGCGCTGGGTACGCCAGGGCCAACTCCCTGAGCCGGACCCGGACCTGGCAGCAGACATGTATACGTCGGCCCGGGAGTCCCTGGACCGGGCGGGCTATCACCATTACGAAATATCAAACTGGGCCATGCCCGGATTCCAGTCCCGGCATAACCTGGCCTACTGGCTTAACCGGTCCTATCTAGGCGTGGGGCCGGGCGCCCACTCCTGCCTTCGTGGGCACCGCTTCTGGGATGTGGCCTCCCCACGGGAGTACATCAGGAGAGTGCATGGCTGGGGGGCTGACGATGTGAAGCGGGTTGATATTATTGATAGAGATACTCTGCTGCGGATTGGCCCGGTGGACGGTGTTGAAGCCGTCGGGCCAAGACTGGAGATGGCAGAGACCATGTTCCTGGGGCTGCGCCTCCTGGACGGCCTGAGTGTGGAGGACTTCAAGGGCAGGTTTGGCCATGACCCAATGCAGCTATACCGCCCTCAAATTGGTGAGCTTGAAGGTGAGGGACTTCTGGAGGATTCGGATGGCTTGCTCCGCCTCACCGAGAAGGGGTGCCTCCTCGCCAACCAGGTCTTTATGCGCTTCCTTGATTGAGAGGTTCACAGGAGGTCCAATTGCCCTTGCCCTTGGTAGGTGCTATCCTAAAACCATGAAGCGAAAGGGACCGCACCATGTATGTCATTGGGACCGCAGGACACGTTGACCACGGTAAATCTACCCTGGTTAAAGCTCTTACTAGCATAGACCCCGACCGCCTGCCCCAGGAGAAGGAACGGGAAATGACTATTGACTTGGGCTTTGCCTGGCTTACTCTCCCCAGCGGTCGTGAGGTCAGCATCGTTGACGTGCCCGGCCACGAGCGGTTCATCAAGAACATGCTTGCCGGCGTGGGGGGAATTGACCTGGCGCTGCTGGTGGTGGCTGCCGACGAGAGCGTTATGCCCCAGACCAGGGAGCATCTGACAATCCTGGATATTCTCCGCGTCAAGCGCGGCCTTGTTGTCATTACCAAGAGCGACCTGGTAGTCGAGGAGTTGCTTGAGCTGGTAAAGGTCGAGGTTGAAGACACCCTCAAGGGGACCACCTTTGAAGGCTCACGAATGTTGCTCGTATCAGCCTACAGTGGGCAGGGGCTGGATCAACTGAAGGCCACAGATGAGGCCATGCTGGACTCCACTGAGGCCCGTAAAGATCTGGGACGTCCCCGTCTGCCGGTAGACAGGTGCTTCACCGTGGCCGGGTTTGGCACCGTGGTCACTGGCACTCTCATAGATGGGACCCTGTCCGTCGGCCAGGAGGTCCAGCTCCTCCTTGCCGGAGAGAAGGGACGGGTCCGCGGCCTTCAGAGCCACCGAAAGAAGCTTGACTATGCTGACCCCGGAAGGCGGCTGGCAGTGAATCTCTCCGGGATTTCTCGAGATGACATCCAACGTGGGGAAGTGATTACCACGTCGGGGTGGCTGAGGCCAACCACCAGGCTGGATGCCCAACTAAGGCTTACTCGTGACGCGCCCCGGCCCCTGAAACACAACGAGGGCATTACCTTCCACCTTTTCACCAACGAGACGCCGGCCAGAGTGCGTCTATTGGATAGAGATGAATTGAAGCCCGGAGAAGAAGGTTGGGGTCAGATACATCTGGAAGAGCCTATTCCGGCCGTGAAGGGAGATTTGTTCGTGGTCAGATCCGCGGACGCTACCCTAGGCGGCGGGAAAGTGGTGGACTCCTACCCGGGCCGTCGTCATCGGCGTTTCGTGGTTTCGGTGATCGAGCGAGTTAAGGCTGTGGAGGAGGTCACCGGAGAGGAGTCCCTTCTTAGCGCTGTAGAACGCTGGAGTCCCTGCGACCTGACCACCCTCTCCCATCGGGCCAACCTGGCTTTGGCTGAGGTGCTTTCCGGGACCACGGATTTGGCAGCAAGCGGGCAGGTGGTGCTATTGGGTGATACTTCTGCCCAGCCGGATACATTGGTCTACTCGGCCCCAGCGTGGAGTTCGCTGAAGAAAAAAGCGTCGGATGTGTTGCGGTCCCATCACCAGCAGTTCCCTCTGCGTAAAGGTGTTCCTCGTGAGGAGCTCAGGAGCCGTCTGGGGCTTTCCCAACAGGTCTTTCCAGTGGCCCTGAAGTATTTGGCAAGCGAGGGTACTCTGGACGACGGAGAAGTGTGGGTTCGTTTGCCTGAGCACCGGGCGACCCTGAGCCAGGCCCAGCAGGAGCAGGTGGACAGCTACGTCAAGGCCCTGGAGTCCGAGCCGTATTCCCCTCCCACCGACCACCCCATTGACCCTGAACTATTGTCTCTACTAACGGAAGATGAGAGGGTGGTAAAAGTCAATGAAACGGTGGTCTTTGCCGCTTCGGCCTACAGGGACATGGTTGATAAAAAAGTTGCACATACCAGAGAGCATGGGAAGATTACAGTGGCGGATGGCAGAGACCTTTTCGGTTCCAGCCGCAAGTATATCCTGCCCTTGCTGGAGTATCTGGACCAGCAACACGTCACCCGCCGAAAAGGGGACGAGCGGGTGTTGAGGTAAGGGATGGGTCTTGACCTGAGCCAAACCCTTCAGCAGCTTGATAGCCTCGCCGGACGCCTCAATGGCAGCAGGGATGACCGCGCTCGACGCCTCGCCGGTATGGTGGCTGCGATGAGTCAAGCCGATGCTTCGGAGGTGAGGCGGAAAGCTGAAGCTGAGTATAACCGGGAAAGAACGTACCTGTGCGCCATCCCGGTTGACAGATTTGCCGGCAGCTATAGTCCCCGGCCGGTCCCTGGCGATTTCTGTGTGGCATCATCGGACGGGTCCCACATAGACGTAGACCGACACATACCCGTGCGGTGCTATCTTATAAACATCGGCGGGTGTCTTTTTACCTACGGCAGCAGCCCCGACGCGCAGCTTTTCAGTTCTCCCAAGCTTTACACCGAGGATGATGAACTTTACATAACCGACCCGTCGTCCGCGTCCAACGCGGTGGCCGTGCAGGGCCCCCTCCTCGGCCTGAAGCGTGCCGTGGACGAAGTCGCAGATCTGGCGTCTGCGGTCGAGAGGGCATCCCCCGGAGTGCCGGTGCTAGCCGTCGTTGACGGGTCCCTGATTATGTGGGGGCTGGGCGGGCGGGGCTATCAAACCTTTATTCGGAATAAGATACTCGACGAAGGGCTGCTCCCTGAGCTGAACAAGCTTAGGGAACTGGGCCGTGACCGCGACCTCGCGGTGGCAGCCTACGTCAGCCTCACTCAGAGCACCGAGGTGGTGAATGCCCTTCGCCTCGTTCTTTGCCCCTACGACGCTGTTGAGTGTCGCCAGCAATGCAGCGTCCACCGCTCCGGGCTGAATCCGTGCGACATCGTAAACGGGTTCCTGGACAGGCATCTCTTTCAGGAGATTCTGGGACCGGGAGAGCGCTCCGACCTCTACCGTACCGATTCGTCCATATCCAGGGATTTCTACGGACCCCATCGGATATACTTCTACTACATCAATACCGGTGACGAGATAGCACGGGTAGAGGTGCCCGAGTGGGTAGCCAGGGACGAAAAGTTGCTGGCAATGAGCCATACGCTGATTCTCGACCAGTGCAGGCGCGGCATGGGCTACCCTGTTGCCATCGCCGAGGCCCATGAACAGGCTGTGGTCACAGGCAAGGATAGAGAGGCCTTCAAACAGCTTCTTGAGAATGCTTTGACCCGGCAGCGTCTTCCCGTTTATACGTCGGAGAAAAACCGGTCCAAGGAAATGCGGTGGCTGTGACAGGAGTATGGTCGGGGGAGAGTCTGGAAGGTGGCCAGCGCGTTGGCGAGGTGGTGGAGGCCGCCTCCCACAGGTTTTTGGCCCAGTGCTACCGGTTATATTGTTCGCCGCCTCTGGGGGCCTTTGTCCGCATCCAGTCTGTCCGGACCTCTCTGTCCCCGTTTGTCGATGGGGTGCAAGGAGCAGTCGAAGGAGGGGCTGAGGCCGATACCTCCCATGTCTACGCCGTTGTGTGTGGCATTAGTACCGAGTCCCTTGACCCTGGCCGTCCCGTCATTGCACGGGGTGAAGATGAAAATAGAGATGAGGACGTTTACCGCAGCAACCCTCAGCTTGAACGCCTCCTGTGTACACGTTTTGAGGCCCTCATAGTGGGGCATAGTGACGGCGATACATGCGTTCAGTATCTTCCAGCCCTTCCTCCTCGAATCCACTCCTTTGTACACCTGTGCACTCCGGAGGAGGTGAGCAGGTTTACCCGCTCCATGGATTTTCTGAGCCTTCTGGTGAATTCCGTCCCGTTCGGTCAGGGGATTGCCGATGAGGTTGTCGCCGCCTGTCTTCGTCAGGCAGGCGCACAGCTAGAGGACTCCGGCAGCTTTCTGGTGGGTGCAGGGAAGGCCCTCGCGGTGCAGTTGGCGGACGACACGCCTCGCCTGAACTCTATCCTCAGGAGGCTTTCTCCATGATAATTGGAACGGCTCCCATGCCTGAAGAAGGCGCCGGGCAGCAGCTCATTTCCCCAGTTAGGTTCCTTGGCATGGTGGTGGAAGGCTCACTTACCGGCGGGGTGGAGATACGCCTTGACCCTTCCACTTCCGTAGAAGACATAAAAGTGGGCACCTTCGTAACAGTGCAGGGGGAGAAGATGCACTTCTTTGGTGTTGTTACCAACGTTGCCCTTAGCTCTGCCGACCATCGCCTGAAATACACGCCTCCCGACGTTCAGAACCCGTTCATAGCCCAGGTGGTCGCAGGGACCATCGCATACGGGACCATCTCTGTGCTCCCAACCCTCACCATGCCTGTCGTGATGGGGGACTCCTCAGGCCCAATGCCCGCCAAGACGGTGCCCGCCCATTTTTCCAGGGCCCGTCTCGCCTCCGAGAGAGATGTAGAGACGGTGTTCGGGAGCGAAGATAAACGCCACTTCCACATAGGAAACCCATTGGACATGGAAACCAAGGTCTGCCTGGACCTGAAGGCCCTTACGGAGCGCTCCGTAGGTATCTTTGGCAAGAGCGGCACCGGCAAGACCTTTCTCACCAGATTGCTCCTTATTGGCATTCTCCAGAGCGACCTGGCCTCTACCCTGATTTTCGACATGCACAGCGAGTACGGTTGGCAGGGGGGTAGAGAGGGCGGCACTTTTGTTAAAGGGCTGAAGCAGCTTTTCCCGTCGAAGGTCGCCGTGTTCTCTCTGGACGAGGAAAGCTCGCGACGTAGGGGACTCTCTCCCGACGAAGTGGTGCGTATCGGCTATGATGAGATTGAACCGGAAGACGTAGAGGCCCTTCAGGAGAACCTGGGCCTGTCCGATGAGGCCTCCCAGGCCGCTTATAACTTGCGGCGCAAATATGGAGCGCGTCAGTGGCTTCAGGAGTTTCTATCTCTGGAGGGGCGGGAAACGGTGGTTGGCCTGGCTAATGATATTGGAGTACAGTCCCAGGCCTTGAGCGCCCTGCACAACCGCCTGTCCCGTTTGGAGCGCTATGACTTCCTGGCGTCTACGGTGCGCCACGACTCAGTGCAGAGCATTCTGGAACACCTGGACAGGGGGATGCACGTAGTTCTGGAATTCGGTCGCTATGGGAATGACCTCAATGCCTATATCCTGGTGACCAACCTCCTCACCCGGCGCATCCACGAACGATATGTAAATCGCAAGGACGAAGCCGAAGGAGGCAAAGGCTCAGAGCCCACACCACAGCTTATAGCCATCGAGGAGTCCCACAAGTTCCTCAGCCCGTCGGTGGCGTCCC
>JAGWBG010000309.1 GCA_021296015.1 Dehalococcoidia bacterium
CGCCCACGTATATTGCCTCAGCTGATCCCACGCGCATTCTGTCCATAATCTCCCTGAAAGGCGCAGGCAAGGGCTTGTAGGCACGTGCCCCCTCGGAGGACAGCACGGCTTCAAATTTCCATCCCATACGGTCAAGGAGCGGAAAGAGATAGTTATCATCGGCGTTAGACAGGACACCTGTGGTCCAGCCCGCCTGGAGAACCGGCAGAGCATCCAGAGCATCCTGGTAAGGCTTTCTCCTGCCCATGTCCCGTATTGCGTCATTAGCGGCAGCCGAGGCGTCCCCCTTGAGAGGTAGTTTGGTAAAGACGCCGCTAAAGCACTCACTCCACGCTTGCTCGTAGGACTTGAAAGGGGGACTCTTTTCCGGCTCTTCCAGATTCTGCCGTTCCTTTCGGAACATCACTTCCAGAGACTTCCACTCCTGGTACAGGTACTCCGGGTCTACGGCCAGGCCCTGTACACTGCATATCTCCCGGAAAGTGTCCTTCCAAAGGCCTGGGTTGTTCTCCGCCAGGGTCTCATACATGTCAAAGATTACGGTGGTGATTCTGCTCATGGTATTGTAAGGGCGAGGTGCGTCTCACCCCTGCATCTCCTTATATAATATAAATTAAATCATGACGTTTCAGAATTCGATTATTTTCAATGGGAAGGACGGACCGGCACTCCCCTGGCCGCCAGATAGTCCTTAGCCTGGGAAATGGAATATGTCCCGAAGTGAAAGATGCTGGCCGCAAGGACTGCGTCAGCCTTCCCTTGGTCAATGGCCTCATATAGGTGCTCCAGGTTCCCAGCGCCACCGCTGGCCACCACTGGCACAGAAACTCCCGTTGAGATGGCATGGAGCAGTTCCAGGTCGTAGCCTTCCTGCCTTCCATCGGCATCCATACTTGTCAAGAGGACCTCTCCGGCTCCTAGCTCCACTGCCCTTACAGACCATTTCAGTGCATCAATGCCAGTGGGAGTGCGCCCTCCGTGGGTGTACACCTCCCATCGAGAACCGGCTTCCAGAGAAAGCCCATCGCCATTTCCCGTCTCCAAGTGGGACTCTACCCTCTTGGCATCAATAGCTATAACTATACACTGGCTGCCAAAGTGGTATGCTCCTTCGCTTATCAATTTGGGGTTGCTGACTGCCGCAGTATTCACCGAAACCTTGTCCGCTCCTGCCCTCAGCATACGCCGCACGTCCTCAATGGTCCGTATGCCGCCACCTACCGTAAGTGGAATAAAGACTTCTCGAGACACTCCCCTGACCACATCCACCATAGTATCGCGGGCATGAGCGCTTGCGGTGATGTCGAGGAATACCAGTTCATCGCCGCCCTCCCTGTCGTAGAGGGAAGCCAACTCCACCGGGTCACCGGCGTCTCGCAGATTCACAAAGCTGACGCCCTTGACCACCCGTCCAGCGTCAACGTCAAGGCATGGAATTATACGCTTGGTAAGCATGTCCAGACCTACTTCCTCAGCATAGCCATATAGTGATCACCATTGAGGTCCCGCCACCATCGGACCTGGAATCCAGCCTCCCGGGCGAGTGCGTTCATCTCATCAGGCTCAATGCGTTTTTCGATAGGTGGTCCATACTCAGTGTCTTTGCGATAGTGCAGCAGTACGGTGCACCAGCCCCGGGGCTTCAGCAAGTCTCTCACGGCCTTCAAAAAAGCCACACGGTCTTCGTTGGCATGAACGACGAAAGCCAGGAAAGCCCCGTCCAAGGACTCCCTTTCTACAGGGAAATCCAGGGGAGAACACTTGAGGGATACCACGTTGCCCATGTGCACCTCAGCCAGTCTCCGGCGAAGGGCATCCAGCATCTCGTCGGATATATCCAGGGCATAGAGCTTACCATGAATCAGGTGTTTGGCCAGAGGAATGGTGAAGTAGCCGGGCCCACAGCCAATATCGGCGACGTGGTCGTATGGCTCAATGGGCATGAACGTTATAATTACAAAGGGGTCAAGCTCTTGCTCTCGCCCTGGGCGGAGAAGTCTTTTTATCAGCTCTTGGGTTCCTTGTGAGTCTCCCTCTGTCACGAGTTATTGCCCCTCGTTCCTCGGCCTTCGAGTAAGTCC
>JAGWBG010000310.1 GCA_021296015.1 Dehalococcoidia bacterium
GCACCAGCTTTGTGGACGTGTTGGGCCTCTTCAATGAGGACCCGGGGACGGATATGGTGGTGCTCATAGGTGAAATTGGCGGCACCATGGAGCAGGAGGCTGCCGAGTATATCAAGGGTGCATTCATCAAACCCGTAGCCACGTTAATAGCAGGAGCTACAGCCCCACCAGGAAAGCGTATGGGACATGCCGGCGCCGTAATAACGGGCGCTTCAGCCACGGCAGCAGCAAAGATGCAAGTGTTGAGAGAGGCCGGTGCCCACACTATCCCGTCTCCGGCAGAAATAGGCACCACCGCCAAAGCGACTCTGGGTCAGTAAACCTGTGGGTGCCAGAGACATCTCCTCCCACCAGACTCGATTCGCTCTTCCACGGACTTGCTCTCCTTGACCCTCATACCTGACGTACCTATAATTAGTGGGCTGTCAGAAAGGTCAGCGAGCAGGCATTGGGCCTTTTGACCGATAACGCGCAAGGGAATCTTATGGAACCTCATATTACCTCCGAACATATCGAGGAACTCAGGGACGAAGCCCTGAAGGAGCTTGACCACCTGAACACCCTGGAAGACCTGGACAGCTGGCGTGTCTCCTACCTGGGCCGTCGAGGCAGATTGACCGACATCCTCCGGGGAATAGGAGACCTCCCGCCGGAGCAACGCCAGGCTATCGGTTCCCTGGGCAACCGTACCAAGTCCTCGCTGGAAGAGCGCTTGGAACAGCGGACGCAGGCAGTCAAAGACATGGAGCTGGGAAGGCTGGCGGAGAGGGACCGTATTGACGTCACCCTACCAGGGCGACCCATCAAGGCCGGGCGGCTCCATCCCACCACCCAGATCGCCAGAGAAATATGCAATGCCTTCATTGCTATGGGCTTCCAGATCGTGGAAGGCCCCGAAGTAGAGTGGGATAGATATAATTTTGAGATGCTAAATATACCCAGAGACCACCCCGCACGGGATATGTGGAACACTCTTTGGATAGACCACCTCAACGAAGCCGGAGAACACTCTATGCTTCTCCGTACCCATACCTCGCCCATGCAGGCCAGGGTGATGGAGGGGATGCGGCCTCCCGTGCGAGTGGTAGTTCCCGGCAAGTGCTACCGCTACGAAGCCACCGATAACACTCACGAGTGGCACTTCTACCAAATCGAAGGGCTGGCCGTGGACGACGGGATAACTTTCGCCGACCTCAAGGGCACACTCTACGAGTTCGCCCGTCGGTTGTTCGGGCCGGAGCGGAAGGTACGTTTTCGATGCGACTACTTCCCCTTCGTGGAGCCGGGCGTGGACATGTCCATAGACTGTTTCGCCTGCCAGGGTAAGGGCTACGTTCAGGACTCCACTGAGGGATGTCGTATTTGCAGGGAGTCGGGCTGGATTGAGATAATGGGAGCCGGTATGGTGCATCCCAAGGTGCTGGAGGGAGTGGGCTACGACCCTAGCATATAAACCGGGTCCGCCTTCGGATTGGGTACTGAGCGCGTTGCCATGCTCAAGTACGGCATTAATGACATACGACTGTTCTACTCCAACGACCTGCGGTTCTTGAGACAGTTCTGAATTAGGTAAGGATTTGGTAAAGTGAAAGTACCACTGTCCTGGCTCAAAGAGTACGTGGATATAACCGTGCCGATTGAGGAGTTGGCCCATCGCATCACTATGGCCGGTATTGAAGTGGCGGAGGTCGTCACTATCGGCGGCTGGAAGAACTGCTACGTGGGCTGTGTGAGCAAGGTAGAGCCTCACCCCAACGCCGACCGCCTGACCTTATGCACGGTAGACATTGGCAGCGAAAGCATGAAAGTGGTCTGTGGAGCTCCCATCGTGGCAGAGAACCAGAAAATCGCCTTCGCAAAGGTCGGAGCGGAGCTTTTCAATACTCACAGCGGAAAGGTAGAACCTCTGAAGGCCGCCCGTATTCGTGGTGTGGTATCTGAAGGCATGGTCTGCTCGGAGATAGAACTGGGTATCGGAGATGACCATACCGGCATCCTGGTCCTTCCCGACGAAGCCCGCGTTGGCACCCCCCTTTCCGACTACATGGGCGATCGTATCATTGACCTTGAGGTAACCCCT
>JAGWBG010000018.1:0-2258 GCA_021296015.1 Dehalococcoidia bacterium
GCATACTTTTTGAGAAAGTCCTGTTCTCAGGTGACCACATACTTCCCCAGATTACCCCCCATCCCAGCGTTAGCCTCAGCTACAAAAGGTTCCAAAATATATTGCCCGAAGGCTATCAGGGGGGCAACGGATACTACGGCCTCAAAGTCTACCTCCAATCGCTGAGCAAGGTATTGAGCCTGGGCGATGACCTTACGGTTATGCCTGCCCACCGGGCCTTTTACAGGGGCAAGTTCAATCCCATAGGGATTCGCAGGGCCAGGGAGATAATTGAGCACCATCAGGAGCGGTTCCATCATATTCTCGACCTGCTCAGGAATGGCCCCCTGGCTATGGAGGACATTACCAGGAAGCATTTCTCCGGCCACCATCTTGAGGCCCGTAACTACTACCTGGCCTTCTCCGAGATAGTGAGTCACATAGAGCTATTGCAGGAAGTGGGAGACGTGGACATGGTGGGTGGAGAGAAGGGTCTCGTCCATTGGAAGGGCACCGAACACTTCGCAAGATTCATTGACGGACTGCTAACTAAGACCACCTAGAGGGAGTTTGGGGTTGGCGGAGCTGTTGCCCGCGATGGTCGGGTTGTGCCAATGTTGATGACGGCCCGAATGGAATGGTAAAATCTCCGAAAGCACAGAATGGCCTGAGCTTGGAGAAAACCGTCGCACTACCTGCCTTTAGCATTACTAGTAACTTACACAGGAGGGGTGGAATGGCTGAAGAGCGATTCAGGGTGACCAAGGTACGTTCCTACAGCAGTGGCACGCAAGGCCGGACCCTGTGTCAGGCTCGCAACCACCATTTCGTCGTGGATGACTACGGTTACAATGGTGGGCCTGGTGATGAGATTGGCGCAGGAGAGGCTTTTCTGTCGGGTATCACGGCTTGTGCCGTAAACATGCTGGAGAGACTGGCCCGGGACTCCCAGATGCCTTTGAAGTGGACCGACGTGACCATAGAGGCGACCAGGGACAGCCAGGCCGCCCCGATACATGAGAACATATCGGTGTACGATGCCGTTCACATGCACTTCGAGCTTACGGGGCTGGATGACGACCAGGCCCAGGAGCTTGTGAATGTCTATAAGCAGCGTTGACCGTTGTACGGTTCGGTCGCCGTGGCGACCCCCAATACCAGCGTAGACGTTGTGGCCGTCTCAGGTTAGCCTGCCCCCTCGCTCAGGAAGGCGAGAAGCTCCCGGTTGACCAGTTCCGGTGCCTCTGACTGGAGAAAATGGCCGTACTCTCCCAGGTGCTTTCCCCGTGCCTTTGGGAAGACTTGCTGCCACGCCTCCAGAGGGTCACTGCCCAAAGCAGCCGCAGTCCTGGCCCGGCGGGCTCCCCACAGATACAACACCGATGTAGACAGCTTTCTCTCGGCATCCGCCAGCCAGTGAGGCGGGTCTTCATAAGCTGCGGCTCGGTAGTAGCTGAACCCTCCCCTCAATGCGCCGGGCTGAGAGTAGGCCCGCACATACTCGGATACCTCTTCGTCAGTAAACGTGTACTTGTTTATGGACCAGTCCCGGAGGAAATGCCTCAGGTATGCCTCCACGTTTCCTTCCACCAGGCGCTCCGGCAGGTCGGGTTGCTGGTGAAAGTAGGAGTGCCAGCGCTCGCGGATTACCTGAGGAGGCTGTGGCCCCAACTGCTCCATCGGAGGCCCCGCGTCCAGCAATGCCAGCCGTTGGACCGCATCTTCGTGGTCCAGGGTAAAGCGGTAGGTGACCCTGGCCCCGATGTCGTGCCCCACAAGGGCTACCCTCTCGTGTCCCAGGTATTGGGCCAACTCATAGATGTCCGAGGCGGCAGTCCGGGTGTCGTAGCCTGACAGAGGCTTGTCGGAGTAGCCAAATCCCCGCATGTCGGGGGCTATGACCTGGAACCGCTCCGCCAATGCGGGGATTACCTTTCGCCAACTGTACCAGAATTCCGGCCAGCCGTGGACCAGAATAACCGGAGAGCCTTGGCCCTGAATCACGTAATGAATGTTTATCCCGTTTACCCTTGCCGTTCTATGCTCCCACATATATGCTCTCCTAACTCAGGCCGGGTACGTTTGGCCTATGGCCTCGACTGGGCGACACAGCCTCGTAGCTGTGGGCCACCCGGAAAAGCAACTCCTCTTCAAAGGGGCGGCCAATGAGTTGCAGTCCAATGGGAAGCCCGGACTGGGTAAATCCGCAGGGTACGCTGATGGCGGGCAGCCAGGTCGTGGTTTGTGGTCACATGGTTGGGGTGATTATTCCCGTTCCC
>JAGWBG010000018.1:2381-13786 GCA_021296015.1 Dehalococcoidia bacterium
CAGGGCTTTTGAGTAGGCCCGCCCAAGTACAAACTGGCGGGCCAGTGCGCGGTATTGTATGTGGGGGCTGTAGTCCTGGCGGCGGCTCTTGATATATGGCTCATGGGTGACCAGGCTATCCGCCATGGACGTGGCCCGCACTACCCCGATGTACTGCATACTGGGTATAGTCACCTCCCGTACCTCCACCCCAAGTCCCTCCAGTGCGCTAATAGCCTTGCGGACCGATGCCTCCACCTCATCGTCCATCGTGTCCGGGTCGAAATAGTAGTTGGTGGGAATCCCCACTTTGATACCTTTAAGGTCCGCCTTCAGGTTGGCCGAGTAGTCCGGTATGGGCACCGGAACCATGCTGGGGTCCAGGGGGTCGTAGCCTGAGATAGCCTGAAGCACCAGGGCACTGTCCTCGACTGTACGAGTTAACGGGCCGATGTGGTCACCATTGAAGCTGGTTACCAGCAACCCACGCTGACTTACTCTACCGAAGGTCTGCTTTAGTCCTACGACTCCGCAGAACGCACCCGGAAGGCGCACCGACCCGCCCAGGTCGGTCCCCAGAGATGCGAAGGTGACACAGGAGGCAACGTTAGCTCCGCCGCCTCCACTGGAGCCGCCGGGCACATGGTCCAGCGCCCAGGGGTTGTGGACCGCGCCGAAGTGGGGGTTGTTGGAAGTGGGTCCCGCAGCGAACTCCTCCAGGTTCTCCTTGCCCAGAATTATGGCCCCGGCCTGCTTGCACAGGCTGACAACGTGGGCGTCCTCATCGGGGACATGGTCAGCCAGCACTTTGGAACCCAGGGTGGTGCGGATGCCGCCTGTGGCGATATTGTCTTTGATGCCGATGGGGACGCCGTGCAGAGGACCCAGGTACTCACCCCGGACGATTGCCGCCTCCTGCTCCCTTGCGGTGGCCCTCGCCTGGTCTGCCAGTATGGTGATAAAGGAGTTCAAGACAGGCTGGGCATTCTCCACCTGGGAAAGGGCGGCTTCGGTTACTTCAACGGGCGAGACCTCCCGCGCCTTTATCCTGGCAGCCAACTCCGATATAGTGAGCTTGAGAAGTTCAGCATCGGCCATTAGGGTCCACCTCCTTCTTTAGCCCGCAGAAGACGACTGGACATGATGTCGGAAAGGTCCAGTTCCCTGATTTTCTCCACCTCGGCCACGTACCCATCCAAATCAGGCATGATGATGTCTAGCTCTGCATCGGAAAGCTCGTATCCCTGGAAGTCTCGAATCATTGCTATCAGTGTCTCTTTCGAAACGGCCATAGCTCCCCTTTCCATAGGACGTTATTTCACGGAAGGAGTGTAGACCAGGGTCACATGGAAGTCAATGAACTTTGAACGGAGGCGGATTTCACGGCGGGACTTGCCACAAGGTTGGCATTGAGGTATTTTGTAGCAGACGCGTTAGCCAGTTTGCCAAGGGGACTTATCCTTTTAGGGGAGGTTGGATAGGACCATGAAAGCAGCACAGCTTGTTGGGCCAAAGCGGTTCGAGATAATGGATGCGGAGATGCCGGTAATCAAGGATGGGGAATGTCTGATTAAGCTGGAGCGCCTTTCCATCTGCGGCAGTGACATCAGGCATGGATATGGCCCGGTCTACCCGGAGGAGGAGTATCCCCTGGATATGGGCAAGCCGTGCCATGAATGCGCCGGAGTGGTGGTGGAGAGCCGGACGGACGAGTTCAGGGAGGGCCAACGCGTTATAGTCCTGCCCAACGCCAGTGCCGGCCTGGTTGAGTATGTCACCTCATACCCCGGCCGGATGATTGCACTGCCCGACCACGGTGACCTGACGGATTGGGTTATGTGTCAGCCCTCGGGCACTGTGCTCTATTCCTGTCAGCAAATGGGCAGCGTGCTGGGAAAGAGCGTTATGATAGTGGGTCAGGGAGCCATTGGCCTATCCTTCACCATGCTTACCTCCAGGCAAGGAGCACGGCAGGTAATCGCTCTGGACCGGCTGGACTATCGCCTGGAGTATGCAAAGGAGTTTGGGGCCACTCACACCATTAACCCCGATAAGGAAGACGTGATCGAAGCGGTACGTGAAATCACCCATGGAGAGGAGCCGGACGTTACTGTGGATGCTGCAGGCTACCCGGATACGCTGGACATGGCCCTCCGAATGGTGAGGCCCCTTGGCAGGGTAGTTATCTTCGGCATTCAGAGTGATTACGTGATTCCGGTAGACACCCGACTCTGGATGGACAAGCAGGCTGTTATAATACCGACCAGCAGCGCCCGGATAGACCCCATCAATTGCATCAAAGAGATTGTAGCCCTGCGGGACCGGGGATGGGTAGACCCCGCACGGATGGTGACTCACCGTCTCGCCTTCAACTCCAACGACGTGAACAAGGCCTACGAGATGTATGACCAACGCCTTGATAACGTCGTCAAGGTAGTAATGAGCATGTAGGGACCTTAAGAGGCCCGGAGTAGCAGATATATATTACGGAGGTAACAACATGACTTCACCAAGAAGTGTAATGCAAGAAGTCGCACCCCATCTGGCCGAGTTGAGTGCCGATGTCCTGTTCGGGGACGTTTGGGAGCGTCCCGGTCTCTCGAAGCGGGACCGGAGCCTTATAACCGTGGCCACACTGACCGCCCTCTACCGGACCGATCAGTTGCGAGGCCA
Organism: Dehalococcoidia bacterium; assembly: GCA_021296015.1. Taxonomy (GTDB): domain Bacteria; phylum Chloroflexota; class Dehalococcoidia; order Lucifugimonadales; family JAGWBF01; genus JAGWBG01. The sequence continues at coordinate 5,034 of JAGWBG010000018.1, forward strand.
CATTCGCAGGGCGTTGGACAACGGAGTGACCAGGGATGAAATCGGCGAGATTATCACCCACATGGCTTTTTATGGGGGGTGGCCCACGGGGGCCAACGCCGCCCAGGTTGCCAAGGAAGTCTTTGACGAGAGTTGAGCCTTATCCCGACGGCAAGATTCAGTTATAATTCAAGACGTTGACGTGTCATCTAAGTCATTTAAGAATGATCAGGAGAATGTAATGCCGGACACTTTAGAAAAGGTAGCCCAGACCGATCAAAAATCTCCGGGACAGATGAAGCTGGTAGAGCTAGGGGACGAACGGAATTTGGTTGTCAATCTGGAGGGGGAATTCCACGCTGTAGACGAGGTATGCTCCCATGCTTTCGCCCCATTGTCAGAGGGGGGCTTGAGCGGAGAGGAAGTTGAGTGCCCTCTTCATGGCGGTGTGTTTAGCGTGAAGAGTGGCGAGGCCCTGTCCCCTCCGCCTTCCGAGGGCCTAACCGTCTACTCTATCCGTGTGGAGGGCAACGACATCCTGGTTGGGCCACCGAACTAGTCCTTAGAAGCTCAGGTCCTAAGTCCCCCGTTTATCGCCCCAGAGTAGGATGTGCAGGCGGGGAGTAAACCTGAAGCCCTCCTCAGTGCATAGCTCGCTAAGCCATTGGGACCTTTCTTGGAGCACGGCAGTAGTCTGTCCCTCGGGCATCAGGACAACCTGTGCCCTTGGTAGGTTGTACCTGTCTACCAGGGCGCTAATTTCATTCAGGTCGGCCGGTTCTGCCACTACGAATTTGAAATATGCGCCCGCGATGTTGGCAAAGGACCGCAGTGCTTCAGGGATTTCGCGGCGGTGGGAAGCGTTGCCGGAGGTGCTCAGCTTGGGTGAGACGTTCCACTGGTCTATGTCCTCCAACATCTGGCGGTGAGGGGCAATGGTTCCGTTGGTCTCTACCTCAAAAGTGAACCCTTGCTCCTTCAGGGAACGGACCAAGTGCACCAATCCCGTCTGTTGGAGCAGCGGCTCCCCGCCTGTGATGACAAGGTGACGACAGCCATACCCCAGAACATTCTCCTCCACCTGCTCCAACGATAACTCCATGACCTCTCTCTCATAATCGTAGCGCTTCCAGTCCCAGGTATAGCCGGTGTCACACCAGGAGCAAGTCAGGTTGCACTGCGCCAGCCGGAGGAATACCGATGGAGTACCTATCGAAGCCCCCTCGCCCTGAAGGGAATGGAAAATTTCGGGTTCTCCGCCGGGCTGCCGGCTGACCTTGAGCAACCTGACTGTATCTTTATCCGGGCTACTCATGCTGAAGCCTTCCCAATCGTACCAGAAGAGGGTCATCGTATCCGGCCTCCGCGAAGCCTCTGGCCCGGAGTATGCAGCTCTCACATCGCCCGCAAGGCAGTACCCCGGCTTCGTAGCAACTCCAGGTATGCTCCAGTGGTGCCTTGAGTTCCACTCCCAACCTGACAATCTCTGCTTTCGAGAGGCGGATGATGGGGGTTTCTATGCGAATTGGGACATGGTACTCGGCCCACAACTTGCTGCCATAAAGCAGGGCATCGCGCATCTTTTCGTAATACTCCGGCCTGCAATCCGGGTATCCGCTGTAGTCTATGGCATTGGGGGCCAGGTATATGTACGCTTCCACATTCCGGGGGTGGACTCCCATGGCCTCAATAGCGTAAAGGGCATGGCTCTCCAGGTAGGCTCCAGCTATGGTGATGAAAAATGTGTTGCGAAGGGGCACGTAAGTGATGGGGATGCTTGTGCCGGACTCAGCAGGCGGGACGCCTGCACCTGAAGGAGGGCCTGCTGTCAGACGGTCCTTGGGCGTCGGGAAGCGTTCGGGGCTGGTCAGCGAGGAGTACCAAGCCGCCTCGCCAAAGGCCGAGATGTCTACTAGCTTGTGCTGAATATTCAGAAGCCGGGCCACTTTTTCCGCACACTTGACTTCCTTGTTGTGGGTCTGGCCGTAATGGAACGTGAGGGCTGTGAGATGCTTGACCCGGTCCCGGGCCTGGGTAGTCACTGTTGTTGAATCGAGGCCGCCGGAAAGGAGTGTCACTCCGAACGTCTCCATAATCAGGTGTCCCCTTGAACTAGCCCACGAGCCGGGCCTTGATATTCGGCATACTGGGTGGGAGACTCCCACATTCGCACCCTGAGCGGAGCAATGCCGCATAGCTCCCTTGCCCTTTCGTGCAGTTCCCTTGCCATGACCTCTGCGGAAGGGTTCTCATCTTGGAACACGAATATGCGGCTTCCTCTGACGGCACCGAGTGCGCTCAGAAGCTCTCCGTCTTTGCTATTGACGAGAAACGCATGGTCCCAATGTTCCTCTATCCAGCCTTCAACCTTCCCTTTAAGCTCAGTGAAATCAACGACGAAGCCCAACTCATTCAGGGACTCGGATGCCACCCAGATTTCCGCCTTGTAGGTATGCCCGTGAGGGTAGACGCACTTGCCCTTGTGTTCCAGCAGGCGGTGGCCGCTGGCAAAGCTAATCTCAATCCTGACCTGATATACTCCTCCCACGATTCTATCCCGCAGCCTCGTACTCCACCGAAACGGTGGTATGAAGGCCGCCTCGTACCTTGTAGTCAACCAGGATGTTCATGTACTGTGGCAGGCACAGGGCCACCAAGTCGTTGAGGATACGGTTGGCAACGTGCTCCTGTACGATGCCTACGTCGCGATAAGATAGCAGGTAGTACTTCAGCGACTTGAGCTCTATGCACAGCGCTTTCGGTGTGTAGTTGATTGTTACGGTCCCGTAGTCGGGCAAGCCGGTCCAGGGACATAGGGCCGTGAATTCGTCCGTGTCTATAGAAACCATGGAAGGCTGGGCGGGATACTCGTACTCGAAGGCGAGCAAGCAGTCGGGGTCTATCTCCTCCTCGCCCTTGGCATCAAGCCGCCTGTCCAAGCTCTCGTACTTCTCTTGCAGCGAGGAAATAGCAGACATTGGACGAACCTCCCTCTTTCTCCCGGAGTAAAAGCATATCGGGTTCTTTCCTAATCATCATAGGTGAACGGACAGGCTGTGTCAAAGCTCATTTCCCCTCATCCCTTGCATCTTGCCACGACTTTCCAAATGCGATAGACTTGCTGTAGAGACATTCTGGGAGAAAGCATCAGAGATATGGGTATCGAGTTGGATAAAGGCTTGCCAGAGGAATCTTCGGCAGCGACAGCCCGGTCATCCAACAATGGAGAGGCCGGTCTTGAGGAGATTCAAAACCTGCTCCGAGAAGCTGTTGCAGACGAGCCGGCCCTCACTATCCTCAAAGGGTTCAAGCTAGACTTCTCGGCCAACAAAGACTTTCATAAGGTGTTCTTCTCCGTCCGATGTGAATGTGGCACCGCAGCGTTGTTGAGCGTGGAGGTTGCCAGGTCTAAGACGCTCCCACAGGTTAGCGAAGCCTTACCTGAGCTTGCGAGGCGTCTGAAGGCCAAATCACGGCAGTTCGCCGGTATGTCTTGCGATATGCACACGAGGATGCGCATCGGCGGCGCAACCCAGGCAGCACCATAAATCTGGTAGACACGATAGGAGACCGGGAATGAAGCGACAGCTTACCCAGGAGGAGGCTCTTCAGGGGACCAAGCGTTTCTCCGAGAAGTACGTGGAACGTGGCTCCTACGAATTTTTCCCGGAGTCTGAGGTGGTAGAGCTCGTCCAAAAGGGCCTGGCGGAGAACCAGGTGAAATACGGCTATCGCTATTGCCCTTGAATGCCTCTCAGCGGCGATCCCGTCGAGGATCGCAAAAAAATTTGCCCCTGTGACCGCCACCACGAAGACATTGAAAGGGATGGATTCTGTATTTGAATGTTCTTCGTCAGCGAAGAGTTTCTTCGCAAGTACGAGCAAGGCGAGGATTTCGTACAAACTATAGATGAGGCGGTGAAACCCGGGGAGGGGCTGTTCGATCAGCCCTACCAGTCAAAGTTGGACCGGAATACTCAGCAACGGGCTCAGGAAGGAGAGGAGCAGTAATGGACTCGGACATAATTGTATACACTTCCGAGGGTTGAGGCCCCTGCCACATGGTGAAAGTGTACCTTTCACGAAAGGGTATCCCATTCTTGGAACGGAACGTCTCCCTGGACGAAGAGGCAAGAAACAACCTGCTGGCCCTGGGACATAGAAGCACGCCGGTGACCACAATCAGAGACCAGAAGGTGGTGGGATACAGCCCTCCGAAGCTGGAGGCTGCGTTAGAGGCGGCGGGCATACAGTCTGCAAACTAAAGCCCCTCCTGTCCTAGGAACCTTTTGCATAGTGGGGGATCAACGCTCACTCTGCGTCATTGCTTTGAAAATAGCCCTTTTCATCTGCATAGGCAGACTTGGCAAGGCCATCAGCAATTCCGAAGGGAGCGGGCCAGATACCTAGTGCCACTCCGGGGAGCACCCCTGCCCTGCATTGCCATGAAAATACCGCGCCGCCATCCGGCCGTCACTCCCGCGTAAGCAGGATTCCGGAGAGTGCGGGGATGGATTCTGGCCTTCGCCGGAATGACGGATGGAGGCGGGTATGACGAGCGGTACTGCCATGGCAATGACAGGGGGTCGTTCAATTGACAGGGGGTTGCTTGAAGGCTCCCCGTCTAGTAGTCCGGCGATGCCACCTGGCGCCGGAGCACCGGACTTCTGAATCAACCTCAAAGCATCAAATCATTCTGAAACGTATCAGTGCGTGTTTGGCTCATGGTGCTACTACGAACACTCCATCAACCCTGGAAGCCGGCGATAAATACCGATGTGGTTCAGGAGGCGGTGATTGGATAGAATACTGGTCACCGGTGGCACAGGATTCCTGGGTATGGCCCTGGTGCGCCGGCTGGTAGAGAATGGGTATCATCCGAGAGTATTGGACGTCAACAGCCCCAATGACCCTGAGCTTGAGGGGAGCATCGAGTTCATAAAGGGTGACGTGAGGGATGCTCAGATTGTGGCGAGGGCATGTCGGGACGTTGATACCGTTTTTCACCTGGCGGCAGCGGTCCTCCCGACGCGAGGCAAGAAAGCATACGAGTCCACCAATTATGGTGGGGTCCATAATATGCTCCAGGCATCCCTGGACAATCAGGTTAAACAGGTCGTACACATCTCTACCAGCGCCATATACGGCGTACCCGGACAGCTTCCCGTGACCGAGGAATCGGACTTTAAACCTATGGGATACTACGGTAACGCTAAATTCAAGGGTGAACAGGAAATACGGCGTTACCGTGGGCGGGGCTTGAGAGTGTGTATATTGAGACCTCGGACTATCATCGGGACCGAGAGGTTGGGTATATTTCACATCCTCTTTGATTGGATAAAGGCTGGCAAGGGGATTCCCATCATTGGATCTGGCAACAACGTTTTCCAGTTCATAAGTGCGCGAGACGTGGTGGAAGCTTCCATACTGGGTGCAAGGGCGGAAAGCAACGATGACTTCAACATCGGTGCTGAAGAGTTCTCCACGGTCCGAGCCGACCTTGAGGCTCTTGTCAATCATGCCGGCTCAGGTTCCAGGGTGGTATCTATTCCGGCCCCACTGGTAAAAGGGTCACTACAGATTCTGGACCTCATGCGGCTCTCTCCCCTTATGGACTGGCAATACAAAGTAGCGGACAAGCCCTTCTACTTCGATATTTCCAAGGCCAAGAGGCTCCTGGGCTGGCAGCCTCTGGACAGCAATATTAGGATGTTCACCGATTCCTACGATTGGTATATAGACAACTTCACAGATTCCGTGTCCGTCTATGGCTCGACTCATCGCCAGGCAGTCCGTCAAAGGGCCCTGAGGCTTCTGAGAAGCATCTTCTAGGTAATGGAGCTATCAATAATTGTTGAGGGCGTGTAAAGGATGTTAAGAGGGGACTTTCACATGCACACTGCTTTCTCCCAGGATTGTGACACGCCTCCCGACGTGCTGGTCCGACGGTGCCATGAGGTAGGGCTGAACTGTATAGCCGTAACCGACCACAATGTCATCGAAGGCGCTCTTGAGGCCCGGAGGCTCGCTGCCCCATACTCTGACCTTATGGTGATAGTCGGGGAGGAAGTGAAATCCAGCCAGGGAGACATCATTGGCCTTTTCTTGAAGGAAGAGGTGCCCAGGGGCCTGTCTCCGATGGATACCGTTCGGTGCATCAAAGACCAGGGGGGACTTGTCATGGTCCCCCACCCCTTTGATGCCGTCAGAAGGGGGCCGCTGTCGCCGGACGCTCTGCGGCAGGTTCTGCCACACGTAGACGTCATCGAAATCCTTAACGCGCGAACTATTCTTTCAAGAGACCTGGAAAAATGTCGTAGCCTAGCCGCCGAGACACCCATACCCACCGTCGGGGTAAGCGATGCTCATACTCCCGGAGAATTGGGATCGGCTTACGTTGAATTCGACAAATTTGACGGTTCCCCATCGTCTTTCAAGTACGCTGTGGGAGGCGGCAGAATCGTCGGGCACCGCTCCACCCCGTTAGTGCATCTGGTCACCGGGTACGTGAAGGTCAAGAAGCGCTTTTTCCCCGGTCGCAACTCGTATAGTTCCCGTACACAGAGGTGAAAGTCTGTATTATCATTGGCTTTCTATCAGTGAATTATCCAGAGGGGGATATGTGAGGAAAAGCTGTCAGGCGTGAGGAGGCCTTCGTGAAAGCCTTGATTACCGGCGGAGCCGGGTTCATAGGCTCACACCTATCCGAGGAGCTATTGGGCCGGGGCAATGAGGTTGCTGTCTTTGATGACCTGTCCACCGGTAATCTGTCCAATATAGACCATCTTCGGCGAATCACCGGATTCACCTTCCACCAGGGTAGCGTACTTGATGATATGCAGGAGCTATCAAGCTTGATAGAGCACTCTGACCACATATACCATCTGGCCGCAGTAGTGGGCGTTGCGTACGTCTTGGAGCATCCCGTTGCCGCGCTGGAGACCAATACTCGGGGCACGGAAAACGTTCTCAGGCTGGCCTCCCAATTTTCCGACGCCCGGAGCAAGAAAAGGGTTATTCTGGCCTCCAGTTCTGAAGTGTACGGGAAATCGGCCAAGGTCCCCTTTCGAGAAGACGACGATTCCGTTATAGGTCCCACGCTGGTGAGCCGGTGGGGGTATGCCTGCGCGAAGGCCCTGGAGGAGTTCGTTGGGTTGGCCTATCATCGTGAGAAGGGGTTGCCGGTAGTGATTCTGCGCCTCTTCAATACCGTAGGCCCAAGACAGACGCGCCGGTATGGGATGGTGATGCCGCGCCTGGTATCCCAAGCCATTGCCGGTGAACCTGTCACCGTTTATGGGGACGGAGAGCAGACGCGGAGCTTTACTTACGTGAAGGACGTTGTCAAAGCTATAGCCGATATATCCCTGGTGCCCTCCGCTGACGGTCAGTTATTCAACGTTGGCAACAACAGGGAAGTCAGCATCAACGAGCTGGCGGAGCTTGTCAGGAATGTACTTGATAGCCCCTCGGCGACTGTCCACATTCCATTTTCAGAGGTCTACGGTGCGGAATTCGAGGAGACGAGAAGGAGGGTTGCGGATATTTCCAAAATACGCGAGTACATCAGCTATGCTCCCACTACCAACCTGGCCTTCGTAGTAAAAGAGATAGCTGATGACCTGCGTACACGTCAGGGTGAGCAGGGAGTGGGAGGAGCGAATGAGCGGTCTGGTTGATGGTACAACAGACGGTTGTCCAAATAGGTCCAACGAGCGCGCAGTATCGCTGTCCCGAAAAATTCAAGAGCGCACGGCCATGGTGGGAGTAATCGGCCTGGGCTATGTTGGACTGCCCACTATGTTGGGCGCTGCCACGGCTGGATTCGGAGTAACGGGCATTGACATTTCCCAGGAGCGCGTTGACCGGATTAATTCCGGGCTTAGCTACGTGGAGGATGTGGACAGCAGCACATTGGCATCTCTTGTGGAGCAGAAGCGCATTGACGCAACTTCAGACTACGGGGTAATCAAGGACATGGATGTCATCATCATCTGTGTCCCTACTCCTGTGAACAAGTACAAGGAACCGGAGTTGGGCCCTTTGCAGGAGACGATATGCTCTTTGTCCCGGTACATGGACGGTGAGCAGCTTCTCATCCTTCAGAGCACCACCTTTCCGGGGACCACCGAAGAGCTGGTCTTGCCCAAGGTGCAGGCCTCCGGGCGTCAGGCGGGGAGGGATTTTTACCTGGCCTTCTCGCCGGAGCGCATTGACCCTGGCAACCGAGGGTATTCTATCCACAATATCCCCAAGGTCGTGGGCGGGGTAACTCCCCAGTGCGGAAGGATTGCCGCCAGCTTCCTTTCGGCCATGGTGGAGCAAGTGGTCACCGTTGACTCCCCCAAGGTTGCCGAGATGACCAAGCTCCTGGAGAATATCTTCCGTAGTGTGAATATTGCCCTTGTCAATGAGCTATCCGAGCTATGCCGCAGAATGGACATAGACATCTGGGAAGTGATTAGTGCTGCTACAACCAAGCCCTTCGGCTTCATGCCCTTCTACCCTGGCATAGGGGTCGGTGGTCATTGCATACCGGTGGACCCATTCTACCTGTCCTGGAAGGCCAAAGAGTACGACTTCTACGTCAGCTTTATAGAGTTGGCTGCCAGGACCAACGATAACATGCCCTACTACACCGTTTCCAGAATAGTGGATATTCTGGGGAATCGCGGCCTGGTTGTAAGTGGCGCGCGCCTCTTCCTTATGGGGATTAGCTTCAAGAAAGATATTGGTGATACCCGTAATTCCCCCGCCTTGAGGGTGGCTGAGCT
>JAGWBG010000019.1 GCA_021296015.1 Dehalococcoidia bacterium
GGCCCTTGGGTGTGCCCTCGTCGAAGCCGGACAAGTACTCTGGGTTACCCTCAGCGGAGACCACGAGATTTCTAATTTGGGCTATTGTCCCTGCAGGGAACGTATAAGCGAGGGCAATCTCGTGGGAGGGGCCTGGGTCATCGTCGGGTACTGGTTCTATGGTGACGACAAACGTGTTGAAATCGGCAAAGAGGTTCTCTCCGGTTGGCTCAGCATCCGACATTAGCATGAAGGTATGACTAATCATGCCGTCGGAGTCTGCGTTGAGGATGCCGGTGCTCTCCTTCCGCTCCCCGGAATCGCTGACGAACCAGCCTTCATAGGCTTGGCCCTCTGGGAGAGAAGACACGTTCATAATGCTTATGGTGGCTTTATCACTCATGTTGCCGCTGGAACCACTCTCATCGCTGTCCATAATGGTGACTGTGCCCGAACCAGCTTGGGCTAGGACTAACGTGAGGGGGATGAGCAAAGAGAGTATTCCCGCTGCCAAGAGAACCGGAAAGACCTTATACCAAGACATGGTGCCTCCTTTACTTTGAGACCATCTATCTATAAACCGCTTTGCTGTACGCTTCCCACTGCCTGTTATTCGCAGGGTGCAAGCTGCAAACTGCACCATAGTATAAGCATTTTTTTCACTCCTGACCATCGAAATTCCATAGTGTTGTGACTTGTAAGGAAAAGGGTTATCATCTTTTCAGTACCTTACCTAACCTACGGTTCGGGGTATGTATACTGGTGACCTGGTTAGCATAATATAAAAAGGACTACTTTTCGAGAGGTGTGACGTGAGCAGGGAGTATGACGTAGTGGTAGTGGGCGCAGGAAATGCCGCGCTTACCGCCGCAATTGCCGCTCTGGAAAATGGCTCTGAAGTCCTGGTCTTGGAAAAAGCCCCGGAATACTTTCGCGGAGGCAATACTTACTTCACCGGTGGTATCATCCGATGTGCCTATAACGGCATTGAGGACATTAAGGCCCTTGTTCCGGATATGTCCCCTGAAGAGGAGCAGTCTGTGGAGGTGGGCAGGTATACCCAGGATGATTTCTATAGCGACCTCATGCGGGTAACGGGAGGACTTGCGGACCCTGAGCTTGCTCAGTTGTTGGTAGGACAGTCACATCCCACTTTGCTATGGTTGCGTGAAAGGGGTGTACGGTTTGTACTGTCATTTGGCAGGCAGGCATTCAAAGTGGGTGACAGATACCGGTTTTGGGGCGGTTTGGTGGTGGAGTCAGTAGGAGCGGGTAAGGGCCTTTCCGACCAGCAGTTTGACGTTGCCGAAAGGATGGGGGCAGAGATTCGGTATCAGACCAAAGGGGTCAGGCTCCTCCAGGACAAGAGGGGCCCCGTGGCGGGAGTCACAGTTCAAGGCCCCTATGGATTTGAAGATGTTTCTGCCAAGTCCGTTGTACTGGCAAGCGGCGGATTCGAGTCGAACGCCGAGATGAGGGCCAGATACCTGGGCCCAGGCTGGGAGCTGGCCAAGGTGCGTGGTATACCCTACAACACGGGAGACGGAATTAAGATGGCTCTGGATATAGGAGCACAACCCCACGGCCACTGGAGTGGATGCCATGCAGTGGCCTGGGACCTGAACGCTCCTCCCTATGGCGACAGAGTTGTCACGGAGCTTTATCAGAAGCACTCGTATCCCTTCGGCATCATAGTGAATGTCCACGGCAAGAGGTTCGTGGATGAGGGAGCGGACTTCCGCAATTACACCTATGTCACTTACGGACGGGAGATATTGCGGCAGCCTCAGAATGTGGCCTTCCAGATCTTCGACGACAAGGTGAAGCATCTTCTGAGAGAAGAGTACCGCATTCCCCAGGTGACCATGGCTACCGCCAACAGTATAGAGGAGTTGGCCGACAGGCTTGACATAGACAGGGATAGCCTTGTCCAAACTGTGAAAGAGTTCAACGCCGCAGTCCAGGATAAGGAGTATAATCCCACCATCCTGGACGGGAAGGGTACCGAGGGGATTGAGCCTCCCAAGACCAATTGGGCACTCCCCATAGATACGGCCCCCTTCATGGGCTACGCGGTGACTTGTGGTATTACATTCACCTTCGGCGGACTCAAAATCAACAGTCGGGGTGAGGTACTGGACTGCGAGGAGGCCCCTATTCCGGGCCTTTATGCTGCCGGTGAGCTGGTTGGCGGCCTGTTTTACTACAACTACCCCGGCGGGTCCGGGCTCACGGCTGGAGCGGTGTTCGGGAAGATTGCCGGAGAGAACGCAGCCAGACACGTGGCAGTGCTGGCTAAGGATTGACGTGCTATGCCGTCGCCGTATACCTCGGCCAGCACCGTTGTAGCGGTTTCCGGCATAGCCGGTGTGGTCTTGATGCGCAAAGAACTGGTGAAAGTGGCCTGTCTCAGGGGCAGGACACTCTCGCGCTACGCTGGTTTAGCGCAGCCCTCTGAAAAAGGTCCGCATGTCCTCCACCAGCAACTCAGGCTCCTCCAACGAGGCGAAGTGGCCTCCTCTGGGCATAGTGCTCCACTGCTGAAGATTGAGGGAGCGCTCTGCCCACTCCCTCGGCGGTTTGAATAACTCCTTCGGAAAGGTAGCTACTGCACAAGGCACCTGGATACGGTCGCCTTGCTCCAGGGTCCAGGGGCTGCGCTGGGACTCGTAGTAGAGCCGGGTGGAAGAGCCGATGGTTTGGGTTGCCCAGTAGATTGTGATGTTTGTGAGAAGCTCGTCCTTGGTGAAGCGCCGTTCCACGTCGCCGTCACAGTCGCTCCAGGAGCGCCATTTTTCCACAATCCAGGCCGCCAGGCCGGCCGGGGAGTCGTTCAGCCCGTAGGAGAGGGTCTGGGGTTTGGTCCCCTGTATGTGGGCATATCCGCCTTCATCCTGACGCCATCGCTCGCGCTCCTCAAGGAACACCTTCTCCGCCTCGGTCAGCTCGCGAGAACCCGGACCGATGTATGGTTGAGCGCCGCCGACCAGGGTTATGTGGATGCCCTTCACGTACTGGGAGTAGGTGTATCCCAGGCGGGCCGTTACGCTCGCACCCCAATCCCCGCCCTGAGCAACGAACTGTTGATACCCCAACTCTTCCGTCATTATCCTTGCCCAGAGGTCCGCGATTCGCCAATAGTTCATCCCCGGGTGCTGGGGGCGGTCCGAGAACCCGAATCCCGGCCCCGATGGGACAACCACGTCGAAGGAGTCCGCAGGGTCTCCTCCGTGACTGGCCGGGTCCGTAAGGAGGGGTATGATTTTAACCATCTCTAAGGGGTTCTTGGGCCATCCGTGGGTGATGACAAGGGGAAGGGGATTCGGCCCCTTGCCGCGCTCGTAGATAAAGTGAATGCCCAGACCGTCAATGGTCGTGCGGTACTGGGCAAAGGAGTTGAGCTTCTCCTCTTGTGCCCGCCAATCGAACCGGGTCCGCCAATATTCAGTTAGCTCTTTCACGTATGCGAGATTGGACCCATAGTCCCACCGGGAGTCGTTGATTTCCTCCGGCCACCGAGTGTCAGCCAGGCGCTCCCGAAGGTCTTCGAGAGTCGAGTCCGGGACGTGTACCTTGAACGGTTGAACGGCCATTGTCCGAGTCCTCCTCTTGCGTCACGGTGAGCTTGTCGTGTCGGCCCTGAGAATTCGCCGAGAGAGTACGAAATGTATTTGGCTATAGTTTAGCAGAAGAAGCGATCATCGGACACTAGGCCGCGGGAATTGCCTTGACGACATGGCCTCAATGTCCCTACCTCCAAGGAGACCGTAGTAAGATTTTTCGGGCTTCTGGTGGCGGTTTAGGGCCTTGGACAATGCCCAAATCAGTCCTCACGCAGGATGGCATACAGCAGATAGTCCACGGGCACTCCCTGCTTTAGCGCAGCCCAGTGGAGCAACCCCTCGCGTTGGTATCCCACTTTCTCCAACACTCGCGTGGAGGCGATGTTGTACGTCCAGACCCGCGCGTCTATGCGGACGAGGCCGAGCGTCTCAAAGCCATAGGCTGTCACCACCCTCGTAGCGGCAGTCACAGTCCCGTGTCCCCAGAACGGCTTACCTAGCCAGTAGCCGATCTCGGCGGAGTGCCGTAAGTCACCTTCCCGTGTGTTGAGACCGATTCCACCGATGGGCCCTGCGGCGTCGCAGATGGCGAAGTGCTCTACCGGGTCTCGGCCAGACTGGAGAGCCACCCAGGCCTCGGCGTCGGTTCGTGTGTATGGGTGAGGGAAGTGGTCACCCAGGTTCACCCAGATGTCGTAGTCGTCCGCGAGGGCGATATAGCGATCCCTGTCTCCGTCATTCCACCCAGAATCCCAGTCTTGCAGCGCGTAGCCATTGCCGAATTCGATTTTCATGTCACAATCACACCGGCTCTGACTTACTCTTTACGAGGTTCATTGAAACAAATGGAGGTGGGCCAACGTGTACTATACTAAGAACTTTTCACTGGGAGGTCAAGCTGCAGACTATTGACGGTCTCTGCGGGAACCTGGAGGGTGTCTCTAGCTTTGTGTGTGACGCTATCGAAGGTCCCGGTGTGCAAGGCAGATATGGTAGAATGCAGCATTGGGGTTGAGTCTATGGAATTCAAATGGTCTTGAGGGATGGGTAATGTATTTTGACCGGCGACTGTTCAGTCTCACACGGGGCGTTCGGCTTCAGGTGCTGTTCGCAGCGCTGCTTGGGTTAACGGCAGTGGGCGCCGGCGTCGCGCGGCTCGCCGTGTCGGGAGTCATAATTTATCGCGTTCTGACTGGTCAGGTGGGCTTCTCCGACTTGGCCCTTCCACTGCTGATAATCGCCGTACTGATCGTGGTGCGAGGGCTGTTCCAGTACTGGCAGTATGCGGTCAACCATCATACCGCCAACATAGTGAAGATCAAGTTGCGGCGCAATGTTTACGAACATGCCCTGCACCTTGGCCCCGGATACTTCGACCGGAATCGTACCGGCGACGTGGTGCTCACCCTGGCGGAGGGCATCGAAAGGCTGGAGACCTTCTTCGGCCAGTACCTTTCCCAGCTCATCGTATCCGCAGTGGCCCCGTTGGGTATCTTCATCTACATGGTGACCCTGGACCCGGTGATTGCGTTGATTTTCCTGGCCTTCGCTGCCCTCACTCTGATCGTTCCGGCAATGTTCCACTCCTGGAACCGGGTGAGCAGTTACCGGAGACGCCAGTCCTACGGCGCTCTTGGGTCCGACTTTCTGGACAGCGTCCAGGGCTTGGCGACACTGAAGGCCTTTGGCCAGAGCGTCCATCGAGGCAGGGCGCTGGGCGAGCGTGCCCACAATCTTTACAGAAGCACGATGGGAGTGGTCGCGGCCAATGGCGCCACCAGTGCGGCATCCATCTTCTTCATGGTCGTTGGTGCCGCCGTCGCCCTGGCTGTGGGGGCGGTCCGGGTCAGCAACGGCGACATGGAGCTTCGTCCGCTGTTGATTGTCCTCATGCTTGGCGTCGAAGTTTTCAGACCAATGCGGGAACTCACCAACCTTTACCACCAGGGGATGACGGTGCTCTCATCAGCCCAAAGCGTGTTCGGAATCCTGGATGAGCAGGTGACGGTCCGGGACCCGGAGCGGCCGGCCCAACCCCCAGCCACGAGGCTGCGGCCCGAGGTCTCCTTTGAAGGGGTCAGTTTCGGCTACCAGGGAGGTCACAGGCCGGCCCTTGAAGGCGTTTCCTTCCAACTCACAGAAGGGGAGACCCTGGGCGTGGTCGGTGCCAGCGGGGCAGGGAAATCAACCCTCGTGTGGCTGATGTACCGGTTCTATGACCCCCAGGCTGGGGCCATCAAACTAGGAGGCCACGATCTGAGAGACCTCCCCCTTGACGTACTTCGAGAGAACATATCCGTTGTCACCCAGGATACCTACCTATTCCACGGGTCCGTCGCGGACAATCTGCGGTTCGGCAAGCCCGACGCAACCCGGCAGGAGTTGGAGGCCGCAGCACGGGCCGCCAACGCTCACGAATTCATAGAGCACCTCCCTCATGGGTACGAAACAGTGGTGGGAGAGCGTGCCGTCCGACTGTCGGGGGGACAGCGACAACGTATAGCCATCGCAAGGGCCCTTCTAAAAGACGCTCCGGTCCTCCTCTTGGACGAAGCCCTATCCAGCGTTGATGCCGAGAATGAAGCGCTGATACAGTCCGCTCTCGACCGGCTGATGGAGAACCGGACCACCCTTGTGATTGCCCATCGCTTGTCCAGCGTCATTAACGCCGACCACATCCTGGTACTGGACCAGGGCCACGCGGTCGAAATTGGCACCCACGCCGAGTTGATAGCGGCGGGCGGAACTTACGCGCGGCTGATGGAGCAGCAGACGAGGCTGGGAGTGGGAGACATCTCTACTGCTTCAAACCGCCCTGCCAGTCCGAATCTAGCAGGCCACCACCAGCCAGACTTGCCACATCTCTCGACGGGACACGGACATCATCACCAGGCACCGTCCCACTCCACGTCTCATCATCCCGCCCACGTCAAGGTACGTTCCCTTTCGGTATGGGTCAGGCTCTTCGGACTGGTTAGCCCTGTGAAGTACCAGTTCCTGATTACCCTCATTCTGGGCCTGCTCCATCACGGCTCCGTCGTTGGATTGGGGGCGCTGAGCGCACTCCTGGTGGGTGCGGTCTTTAGGGGCGAGCCACTGGGCACGCTGATCGTGCTGGTATGCGTGTTTGCACCGGTCTCGGCGCTGCTCTTTTTCCTGGAAACCTGGCAAGCTCACGACATGGCCTACAGGCTGCTTGCCCGTATGCGCGTTAACATATACAACAAGCTGGATGGGTTGGCGCCCTCGTACATGGTCCGTCGTCGTTCTGGTGACTTCGTAAGTGTCGTGGGCGGCGACGTGGAGACCGTGGAGTTCTTCTTTGCCCACGCCATATCGCCGATGATCGTAGCAGTGCTGGTCCCAGGTGGACTGCTCATCGCCTTGGCGAAAATCTCTTCGCCGATTGCGGTCGTCCTAGCCCCCTTCCTCGTTGCTGTGGCCGTCAGCCCTTTCTTTGCCAACAATCGAATCGAGCATCTGGGCCACGAAATCCGTGGCCGCATGGGCGACATTCACGCCTTCATGGTGGATAGCATTCAGGGTATGAGGGAGATTGTAGCTTTTGGCCGTGGCAAGGATAGGAATGAAGAGCTGACACGAAAAGGCTGGGATTACGCAAGCCATCTGGTGAGGTTCCAAAAGTCCCAAGCATCGCAGATTGGCTTCATGGAGGCCATGATGGGTCTCGGAGGTCTGGCAGTGCTGTCAATGGGTGTGTGGCTGACGCTGGACGGCCAGCTAGAGAGGACGATGTTGCCGCTGGTCAGTGTGTTGGCCCTGTCGGCGTTCAGTCCGGTCACCGAGTTGGCCCGCACCATGAAGCAGATGATGGAGACCCTGGCATCCTCGCGGCGAATCCTGGAGATTCACGACGAGCCGGTGCCGGTAAGCGACGGCCCAGGCGTACCGGCTCAGGCCGACGAAGGCGGGGACTCGCCACCGTCGGTGGACTTCTCGGATGTCGGGTTTGCCTACAGCGATGCCGACCCTCAGGCCCTGGATGGCGTCTCCTTCAAGGCCGGTGCAGGCCAGACCATCGCTATCGTCGGGCGCTCCGGGGCTGGCAAGACCACCTGCGCCTACCTGATTATGCGTTTCTGGGACCCCCAGAGTGGGGCCATACGTCTGGGAGACCATAGGCTGGACCATTTCCTACTGGATGACCTGCGGGGCGAAATCGCCCTTGTTGCCCAGGATACTTACCTGTTCAACAGCACAATACGTGAAAACATCAGGCTCGGTCGCCACGACGCCACGGACTTGGAGGTGGAGGAGGCGGCCAACCAGGCCAACGCCCATGACTTCATCATGTCCTTCCCTGAAGGGTACGACACCCTTGTAGGTGAGCGGGGGATGCAACTCTCCGGCGGCCAGCGGCAGCGTATTTCCATCGCCAGGTCTATCCTCAAGAACGCCCCTGTCCTGGTCCTGGACGAGGCGACGTCACACCTGGACGCCGTCAGCGAGGCCATAGTCCGCGATGCGTTGGACAGGCTGATGGGTGATCGGACTACGGTAGTCATCGCCCACAGGCTTTCCACCATCCGCAACGCCGACACCATCCTGGTGCTGGATGAAGGTCGGCTGGTCGAGCAGGGGACCCATGAAGAGCTTCTCGCCAAGGGCAGTCTGTACGCCCAACTGGCGGCGACCCAGATAGTGGCAAGCCCCCCTCACCCCCACCATCACCATTAGGGCCGTTGGGTACTGGCACGTTCCCAATGAGGCTGAAGAAGTCTCAGGACGACGCGTCCACGGAAAGACGCTTCAGGGGCTTCCGTGTCTATCAGGGTTATCGTGGCAAAGCCAGGGTGCTGAAGGCGATTCCCCGGGAATTCTCTGCCGTTATAGGGCTGTCCTGGAACATGGGTTTGGTGTAGTGGATAATCGTACGGCCCGGGGCAACCGCCGTATCCTTGACCAAGTGGCGGATGAGGCCCGTGATCCGGTGAGTTTACTCTCCGTTAAGAAGCAGCCCATCTCCTTGGTGCTGGTAGGCCGTCAGGGATTCGAACCCTGGACACCCGGATTAAAAGTCCGGTGCTCTGACCAACTGAGCTAACGGCCCACAATATCCAACGGTGGAATCGGCTTACCTGATAGGGGTCCAATTTATCGTTGTTGTGCCCGGGTCAACGCTCCTATTATAGCCGAGCCATCGGAGCTTCTCAAGCGGAGGGAGCCTTTGGGACACTGGGCATTTCCGAAACTCCCCCTCTTTCGTCATTCTGGCGGAAGGCAGAATCCAGGGAGTGGCGTACAATGGCGAATGAAATCCGCCTCAAAGCCTGCCCCGTACTCCGACCTGTCTGTCTGCAGACACGTGGGGGATCGGAATGGCGAAAAAGCGAGGAACGCTTGATTTCCCCGATGCCCGGTAATAATATGGACGTGTCCGCTATCTGGAATCCGTCGGTGAGGGGGTCTTTCGATGAGTAGCGACCGTCCAAAGATAGGTATAGGGCTGGCCCGGATGCACCCACAGGACATGCTGACCCTGGCACGGGAGGCCGATGAAGCCGGCCTTCATGCGATAACCGTGGGCGACAGCAGCTACGATTCCCTGGCTGTTCTCTCCGCCATGAGCGCCGTCACACACCGGATTAAGCTGGTCACCAATGTTGCTACCTGGACGCGGACTCCGGTTACCCTCGCACGCGCCTGCCGCAGCCTGGACTATCTCAGCGATGGGCGGTTCATTCTGGGTCTGGGCAGTATGCCCGCCCGTTGGAACGAAGAACACCACGGAATCTCCGGGGAGGCGATGCTTTCGCGTATGCGGGAATACGTGGAGCTGGTGCGCATACTATGGGAAGCCACGCCCGACACTCCCGTGGACTATACAGGGCGTTTCTATAACGTCTCAGGCTACCGGGTGCATGAGCCACCCCCGCGTCCTGGTATTCCTATTTATATAGGAGCGAGCCGGCGCAGGATGATTCGCGAGACCGGTATGTGGGCCGACGGTATCCTGTTCAACTGGAACTTCACCATTCCCTGGTTCAAGGAAACGGCCTTTCCGGCTCTCGACGAGGGCGTCAGGAGGTCCGGGCGTTCGATGGACGAGCTTGAGTTGGTTGCCGGGAGGCAGGTCTGTGTTACCGACGACCGGGAGGAGGCAGAGCAGGCGCGTGTCGCTTTCCGTCGTCACGTGGCACGGAGCTACTTCGCGGTTGACTACCACCAGAAGATATTGACCTCCCTTGGGTTCGGCGAGGAGGTGGTTGACGGCGCCGCAGCCATGGCGCGTGGAGACAGAGACGGTGCTATCAACGCAGTCAGCGACCGAATGGTGGATGAGTTCACGATTATCGGGACGCCGGACGAGTGCCGTCAGCGTGCATCTGAGTACACCCCGCTGTTGAGCTGGTTCTGGCTCTCACCGTCAGCCGAGGGACTATCCCGTTCCGAGAGGTTGAGGGCCGCACGTCGCGTTATCGAGACCTTTGGAGATGCCCAATAGCCATCCGGTTAGATGCCGGGGATGCGTAGCTGCACCCCGGCTTTCTCTTCCTGAAGTTTGACCACGGCGTCCGAGTCCTCCGGGCCCCAGCCTCTGAACAACGCCTCTACGTGTTGCTGGTCAACGATATTGGAGACCTCCATGGGCAGACCGAGTTCTCTCCCCAGGTCCGTTGCCAGACGTATGTCTTTGGCCGCCAGGGAGGTGGCAAAGCCCGGCTCGAAGTTGCCCTTGAACAGGAATTGAGAGAACTTTTCGGTGAGCCTCGCGCAGCTTCCAGAGCTAGTGGCTATCACGTCGGCCAGGACTGCGAGGTCTGCTCCGGCCCTCACGCCCAGCGTGAGAGCTTCCGCCAGTAGCGACCCAACGCCCATGCTGACGAGGTTGTTGCAGATTTTGCAGACCATCCCGTTGCCAACGGGGCCGCAATAAACTACGTGACTCCCGATTCCATGCAGGGTGGGCTTGATTCGGTTGAAAACTGCCTCGTCTCCACCTACCATGACGGTAAGGGAGCCGTCCGCCGCCCGATGCACGCCGCCGCTCACCGGAGCGTCCAGCACCATGACACCCTTTTCTTGGCATACCTGGTGAATGTGCCGGATTGAGATGGGCGAGCTGGTAGAGAGGTCCACGTATATGGACCCGGTCTCCGCACCCTCCAGGATGCCGTCCTCGCCCAGCACCACCGCTTCAATATCTCTAGGAAATGGAAGAGAAGTAAAGATTATCTCGCTGCCGGAGGACGCGGTCTCAGCGGGGGTATTTGCCCACGTTGCCCCCATCTCCAGAAGATTGGTAGCCGCCTCCCTTCGGAGGTCGTGGACGACAAGCTGGTGGCCGGCCTTTATCAGGTTGGTTGCCATGGGGTTGCCCATGTTTCCGGCCCCTATAAATCCAACTTTCATAGCGGACCCGTCCTTTCTATTCCTCCAGGGATAGGCATCACTTCAGCGTTCCATCGGGCCGGGGGGAAGAGGGCTTCCGGCAAAAGCCCGAGATGAGGTCAATAGCTGCCGTGCCTCTAGCATTACACCAGGTCGCGCAGCGCTTCGGTGAGGGCAGGTAACACCTTCTGCCAGTCACCCACCACACCGTAGCGGGCCTCCTTGAATATGTTGGCTTCGGCGTCCTTGTTTATTGCGACTATCACCTTGGCCCCGGAGCAGCCGGCCATGTGCTGGCTTGCGCCCGATATGCCAACCGTAATGTAGAGGTTTGGGGTGATGGTTTTCCCCGTAAGGCCTATCTGCCAGTTGGCCGGCACCCATCCCGAGTCCACAGCGGCACGGGATGCTCCTACTCCCGCTCCTATCACGTTGGCCAGTTCCTCCAGGTCTTTGAAAGGCTCGGGGCCGCCGAGACCCCTGCCGCCAGCCACGACGACTGCCGCATCCTCCAGCTTGATGCCTTCCGATGCTTCCTTTACCACGTTCACCACCTTTGATTTGGCAATGGAAGGGTCAAGCTCCACGGTGAATGATATCACTTCTCCCTGGCGAGACGGGTCAGCTTCAAGAGGCTCGTATACCTTGGGTCTTATGGCTGCCATCTGAGGAGTATCAACGCAGGTCACGGCTGCCATTGCATTTCCGCCATAGACAGGCCGGTTAGCCAGGAGGCGTTTGGTCTCCGGGTCAATACTCACGTCCATGCAGTCCTGGGCAAGGCCCACGCCAAGGCGGAAGGCCAGCCTGGGAGCCAGGTCCCTGCCGGTAACAGTCCGCCCTAGTAGCAGAATGTTGGGGGAAACGTGCCGGCACAGTCTGTCCAATGCTGCCAGATAGAGGTCTACCTGAAACTCAGCCAGGAGGGGGTCGCTGACGGTATAGGCTTTATCTGCCCCCAAGGTGATGGCCTCCCTGGATGGGCCTTCAAGTTCCGTCCCCAGCAGACCAATGGACATCTCTTCTCCCAGAACGTTAGCGATTAGTCGTCCAACGGCCAAGACTTCCTTGCTGGTAAG
>JAGWBG010000311.1 GCA_021296015.1 Dehalococcoidia bacterium
ATAGTTACCGAAACAGCACCTGGGGAAACATGACCTAAGAGTCCTTGGCCGCGGTGTAGTCCTCAAAGGCCAGCCGGGCATAGCGCATAAAAATTCCGCCTCCGGGAGCTGCAAGGGGGCCGTTGACGGCAAGACAGGCGATGACGTACTTCGTACCCGGTTGAGTGTCCCTGGTAATTAGTACACGCTGACGCACATTAAACCCCGCAACACCCCCGGTCTGCCTATTGCACTCATCATTTATCCAGATTTCGCCGTAATCATCTATACAGGTTTCAAAATGCATTGGTAGTCCTCTTATGTCCATATCGTGTACTTGCTCGGGCACTGTGATAGTGATACGATACCAGCCGAAGGTGACTCCCCTGGACCGGACTTCCTGGATAGACTCGCAAATTTCCCACCCCGAGTCATCATAATCGGCGAGCCGTGCGGGGCTCCCCTCGATTTGAGCGACCAGCCCTTCATTTGGCTCTCCGGGAACCAGCCCTTGGGCGAACTTCCACTGGGCATCCGCTTGTCGCAAGTCGTTGGGGTTTTCAAGGTCCAGGTCTACTCTAATCATAGTACGCCCTCCACATCCAAAGATAAGGATTGACTCGGATGAATTATACAAGTCTGCGCTAGTAGTGTACAGGTAATGTGTGTCCCGATGGCTATGGCGGTCCGGCTACAAGATAATATGCCCAGAGGGAACGTGTCGTGCTTTGTTATTACGATTTATTGGGAGGAAAGCTGATATGCGGGAGAACAGGGTCAAGAGGGTTATGAGAGAGGGCGGGCTGGGTATCGCCGGTTATGTGTCATTTGCCGACCCGGCATTGGTGGAGATTATTGGACTGGCGGGGTTCGATGGAGCTTTCATTGACATGGAACATACCAGCTTCGACCTCAACATGATTGAGCGAATGATACGAGCAACGGAACTAATGGGGATAACCTCCATCATCAGGGTGCCGGATAATGACGCCAAGCTGATTTTGCGAATCCTGGACATGGGTGGGCAGGGGATTATTGTCCCCCATGTTGATGGCGTCGAGGGTGCGAGAAAGGCGGTGGAGGCGGTTCGCTATGCGCCTATGGGAGCGAGGGGTGGTGCAGGCAATACCAGGGCCGCTCAGTATGGCGCGGTGCCATGGAGAGAGCACGTACAGAGTTCCAACGATGAGATACTACTTTCGGTCATGGTTGAAGATGGGAAGGCCATCAGCGAGGTCGAGGAGATTGCTTCGCTGGACGGTGTGGACGTGGTCGGTCTCGGACCCACAGACCTATCCGAATTGCTGGGCGTCACCGATCCTCAAGACCCGCGCTTGCGACAGAAGGTGGATGAAATCGCTTCCATAGTGCGTAGGGTTGGAAAGGCCAAGCTCTCGATTCCCGTGAACCACTCAGCGTTGCCCCTGACGGCTCGAGACCTCATGGACCTGGGCGCCGGGTATACCCATGTTGGCCCACCGCCTACCACCGTTGTGATGAATGCTCTCAGAGACTCGGCAAAGCGTATCCGAGAAGAGTTGGGCAGGGGAGTAGCGGCTTAGTGTATAGATTGACTTGCAACACCCATTTCAGTTCAACCTAAAGAGAAGGGACTCGCCATGCACTGTATTGAAGAGCAGCTTTCCAAAAGCCGCACTATCGCCGTGGTTGGGCTGTCTCCCAACCCGCAGCGGGACAGCCACCGGGTGGCGAAATATTTGCAGGAGCGGGGATATAGAATTATCCCTGTCAATCCTGTGGTGGAGCAGGTGTTGGGTGAGAAGAGCTACCCCGACCTGAAGTCGGTTCCTGAACCAATTGACATGGTGGACATCTTCAGGCGTTCTGAGCACGTTCCCGATATAGTGGATGAGGCCATTGAGATTGGGGCCAAATACATCTGGATGCAAGATGGCGTTGTTGATGAGAAGGCGGCTGAGGTGGCCCTTGATGCGGGTCTGCTGGTGGTGATGAATAATTGAACCCTCAGAGAGCACAGCCGCCGGTTCGGCGGCAAAGCTTAGGACCCTATCTGAAGTGGGGCATCACCTCGCTGGCGAACAGCTTCA
>JAGWBG010000312.1 GCA_021296015.1 Dehalococcoidia bacterium
GATATGCTCGGTTATCTGCATCTCTGGCCTCCATGCCATACGCCCCGGCCCGCAAGGTTACTTGTCTTAACGGGCCGGAGCCAGGCCCTGGGCAATGGTTGAAGATCTGGGGCCACCCTATGTCCCTCCTATCCCAGCCATTCCAGGCCCGGGCCCTGTTGTCTTTTTGATTGCAGACGCTATCTGTCCCTTACGTGGCGAAGTAACTGGGAAATGAACAAAGTTGCAGAGAGGTCTTCGGCTGGCTCAGCATAGTTCACCGTCCTATCTGCTTGCTGGCTGTCGGCAACGATGAAGCAGGCTGCGCTGTATTGGCGTTCCCGCACCAGCTTACGGCAAAAAAGCTCATACCGAACGGCATACGAGGCATTTCGAAACTCATCAAGCACTGGAAATTGTGGCTCTCGAACGGCGACGGCTCTTTGAGATTGTGGACAGTCTTCCAGCACAAGGAGATAGCCCAACCAGGGAGTGGAGGAGGCCCTGAGTGCCCCCTCTCGATATGCTGTCCATAGGTCCAATGCACTGCCCATTGCCTCTTCGGTGCGGTTGTTGAAGTTGTTGCCAAAGGAAGGCCCAACTTGAGATTTCAGCTCCACTGCTGCCAGAAGTTCCCCATTGACCACTACTACAATGTCCCATTCCTTGGTGGGTCGGTAGAAGCCCGGTAAGTCTGCCAATCCCCGCCGGCTGTGGATGTCGGACTCCTTCACGCCGACTCTACCCATCAACTCAGATATCTTTTGGGCGAATCCGTTCATCTGCTGACCGCCGGTTACAGCCCCGCGCCCTCCCTGGTCGCTACCGCCCCTTTGAATTTGGGCACCCGCCTGCCTGTTCCGTACCTGCCAGAACTCTCGCACCGCATCTGAGAAGACCTGGGATTCTATTTGGTCCATAGTCTACCTGCTGGCCTCTAATGCCGTCAGGGGCAACTGGTGCTGTCGGTCTTGCCCGAGCCGACGGCACGCCAACTCGTAGTATGTTGGCTCTATCTCAACACCTATGCTGTTGCGTCCCCAGCGGCTGGCGGCCACGTTAGTGGTCCCGCTTCCCATGAAAGGGTCGAGCACTGTGTCCCCAACAAAGGAGAACATACGGACCAATCGCTCGGCCAAGGCTACCGGATAAGGAGCCGGATGTTGTCGGGTCGAAGCTCCGCCCATGGTCCAGACCTGCTGAAACCATTCCCGGTGGTCTGTTTCGGGTATGACGGAAAGTATCCTGGCTTCCAGTGTCGGCCTGCGGTAGCTTCCCGGTTTCCTTTGGAATAGCAGGTACTCGATATCGTTCTTGATGATGGCGTTCGGTTCATAGGGTTTGCCCAAGAACCGGGAACCGTTTTCCACCTCGAATTTAGCGTTGGAAATTTTATACCAAATGACCGGTGCCAAATTATCGAAGCCAAGGGTTCGGCAATGCTCTTGTATGCTGGCATGAAGTGGAAATACGACGTGCCTCCCAAAGGTACGGCGGGGCAAACATACATCGCCAACTACTACTACCAGGCGCCCTCCGGGAACGAGAGCACGAAGTACATGTTGCCATACCTTATCAAGCTCTTCGAGGAAATCTTCATACTCCTCCACCAGGCCTAGCTGACCATCCCGGTCAGGGTATTGTTTCAGATTCCAATAAGGGGGAGAGGTAACTACAAGATGAACACTCTCGTCCGGCACACTCTCCATTTGGCGGCAATCATGTAGCGCTAATTTGTGATGACTGGGGACTTGCTGTACTGCCAGTTCGATTTGCCGGACCATTTGAGGGTCCTTGGCCAGAGCCGGAATAGCCCTCTGTCCTTCCCTCTGCGCCATCGTCATGGCTTTCGGCGGGACGAAGGCATCCAGCAACCCAGGCTTTGCCCCTACGCTAGTCACCACTTCAAGCAATTCCCGACCCTCCGCTGTTCCAGATACCTTTTCCCACTTAGAACGATACTCCCTTCTCCCTTTATTGTGGCGTTACCCCTCACCGCACTCCCCGGAGGTACTTGAAGGCGGCAATGGCCGCCGTGGCCCCGTCGCCCGCCGAGGTTACCAGTTG
>JAGWBG010000313.1:0-450 GCA_021296015.1 Dehalococcoidia bacterium
GAGAAGTGGCCGACGCCTTGCAAGGTGTTGGAGGAATGCAGTCGGTAGATGTGGTGACTGGACCCTACGACGTAATCGCCATGATAGATACTTCCGATATGAATACCATGGGGGCCCTGGTCACTGAGCGGATTCATAGCATTGGTGGTGTGGTGCGGACGGTCACCTGCGTGGCTGTAGGAAACTAGGAAAGCTCCGAAAAACGTCTTTCCGGCGCAGAGCCTGCCCAGTATCGGAGTACGGGGTCAGAATCCGGAAATTAGGAGAGTCCGGGTGCTGGCTCTCCCCGGCAAGTCCTCGACTTTCGTCAGTATGACGGGTCGCTGTTTCCAATTCATTCAGAGTTTCCCTGGGTCAAGGTACAGGACTTAACCGTATCCCAGAGTCAACCCCACAGGTGGCTTTTGAGGCCGGATCCCCTCCCAATCTAAGGAGGCAGGGTATTATGGA
>JAGWBG010000313.1:603-2633 GCA_021296015.1 Dehalococcoidia bacterium
GGACAGGGAGCGTCGCCCGTGCGGTCCACCCTGTTCAACGAGGAGATGTCCTATAACAGGGCTCCGGGCCGGGATATATTCGGCGTTAGAATGTTGGCCCCCACACTGATGATTTATGGCACAGAGGACCAGAAGAAGACCTTTCTCCTCCCCGTATCCAAAGGCGAGGTGCAGTGGTGCCAGGGTTACAGCGAGCCCGGCTCAGGCTCGGACCTGGCGTCCCTCCAGACCCGGGCGGTGTCCGACGGCGACGACTACGTGATTAACGGCAGCAAGATATGGACCACAATGGCCCATAGGGCCGACTGGATTATGGTGCTGGCAAGGACCGACCCGGACGCTCCAAAGCATCGGGGCATAAGCTTCATACTCGTAGACATGCGCTCGCCGGGTGTATCCGTGCAGCCCGTTTATAACATGACCGGGGGCCACGACTTCAACCAGATTTTCTTCGACAACGTAAGAGTTCCCAAGAGAAACCTGGTCGGCGAGGAGAACAGGGGCTGGTACGTGGGAGTTACCCTTCTGGACTTCGAGCGCTCCGGTATTGACTACTCCGCCACCTCCAGAAGGCTCCTCAGCGAGTTGATTGACCACTTCCGAGCCTCACGCAACAACGGAGAGCCTATGGGTGAGGACTTTCAGGCAAGGAACATGTTGACCGAGCGTTACATTGAGGCCGAGACGGCGAGACTCCTGGCCTACAACGTAGCATGGATGCAAGGACAGGGACTTGTACCCAATAAAGAAGCCTCAATGAGCAAGGTCTTCGGGTCGGAAACCCTTCAAAGGGTGACTTCCACGTGCATGGAAGTCCTGGGCCTCTATGGACAGCTACGCCCCGGAGATAAGTGGGCACCCCTCAACGGTCGCGTGCCGGAAAACTGGATGTTCAGCTTCTCTCATACAATCGCCGCCGGCACATCGGAAGTGCAGCGCAACATCATCGCCTCCAGGGGGTTGGCACTGCCCAGAGGTTAGAAGGGAAACCCAATCTCATAGGACTACATGCGATAATAACCGGAATAGGGAGGACTTAGATGCCCCAAGAGATACACTTCGATATTCCCATAGACGAGCCGGAGCGAGCAGAGAAGTTTTACAGCCAGCTTTTCGGCTGGACCATGCAGAAGGTCCCCGTACCTAACATGGAGTACTGGGTGGTGCGAGCCGCCGAGGGCGACGCCCTGGGTGGCTTGATAGGGCGAACCGCCACTGGACAGACCATCCTCAACTACTACACCGTCCCGTCTATAGATGAAGCACTGGCAAAGGTGCAGGAACTTGGAGGGACTGTGACAGTCTCCAAGACCGCCATACCCCACGTGGGCTACAACGCTCAATGTATTGACACGGAGGGGAACAACTTCGGGCTGTGGGAGAATGACCGCAACGCCAGATAACCAGACGGGTTAGCCAGTCCCAGACCGCCTTCTATGAAGACCGGCTGCCGTCTCAATCAGGTGGCACCAGCCGCTCCCAAGATACGTGACCCATCGAATAGTCTCCAACAAGCATCGGAGGCGTGACAGGCCAGTCCGGATGGGCGAGCAACGGAGACCGCAGGGCAAATCGGGGAGGACCTCATGGACCTGGGATTCAACGAGACCCAGCAGATGTTGAAGAATAGTGCCAGAGAGTTCCTGGCACGGGAATGTCAGCAAACCCTGATACGAGCTATGGAGGAGGATGAGCAGGGCTATTCACCCCAACTCTGGCGACAGATGGTGGATCTGGGATGGACCGGGCTGGCTTTTCCCGAGGAGTATGGTGGCACCGGGGGCAATTTCCTTGACCTGGCGGTGCTGCTGGAGGAAGTGGGCAGAGCCCTTGTACCGGGTCCCTTCTTCTCTACTGTCGTTCTCGGGGGCCTGACAGTCCTGGATGCGGGAAGCGATGCCCAGAAGCGTGACCTTCTCACCCGGATTTGCCAGGGCCAAATGTTTATGACTCTGGCCCTCACCGAGCCCAGCGCCACCTTCCAACCCTGGGGTGTCCAGACCCGGGCCACACGAGAAGCAGACGACTAC
>JAGWBG010000314.1 GCA_021296015.1 Dehalococcoidia bacterium
GTAGGGTCGGCGTTGCGCTCGAGAATCTGGTGAGCGGACATTATCATACCGGGGGTGCAAAAGCCGCACTGAAGACCATGCTCCTCCCAGAACCCTTCCTGTAGGGGATGGAGTTGGTCGCCCTTGGCAAGCCCCTCAATGGTGGTAATCTCGGCCCCGTCCGCCTGTACTGCGAACATGGTACAGGACTTGACGGCTAGCCCATTTACGTGAATGGTGCAGGCACCGCACTGGCTGGTGTCACAACCCACGTGAGTGCCGGTGAGACCGAGCACGTCACGCACATATTGTGCCAGGAGTAGCCGGGGTTCAACATCATGTGTGTACCTGGTCCCGTTAACGGTCACACTGATATTCGCCATCGGTCGCACCTCCGCTAGATACTTGGATGCTACGCTGAAGCTAGAGGGATTGTACTTCAGGGCTTCTGGGGTGTCAATTGCGGCCCTGAGGGGCGACAGGACACTCTCATATTTCACACGGACATGAGACGCACTATCTCATCGCCTACCTGAGAGGTGCTGGCACTGCCACCAAGGTCGGGGGTCCTTACCCCGCCCTCTCTCAGGTTAGACTCCACTGCCCGGTTGATTCTGCCCGCCGCCTCTACTTCCCCAAGGTGTTCAAGCATCATACCCGCGGACAGTATGGCGGCCAGCGGGTTGGCTATACCTTTACCGGTTATGTCAAATGCTGCGCCGTGTACCGGCTCAAACATGGAGGGATAGAGTCCGTCAGGATTGATATTTGCGCTGGGGGCAAGGCCCATGCTGCCCGTGACTATGGCCCCGATGTCGGTGAGGATGTCTCCGAACAGATTGGAGGCCACCACTACGTCGAACTGTTGAGGGTGTCGAATAAAGTCCATGCAAGCCCGGTCCACCAGCAGCGACTCGGTGGTGATGTCCGGGTACTCGGCCGCCACTTCATCAAAGACCCGGTCCCAGAAGACCATGCCGTAGGCCATAGCGTTGGACTTGGTGACTGAAGTTACTTTACGTGCCTTGTTCCGCTTGCGGGAGTACTCAAAGGCTGCCCTGATTATCCTTTCTGTCCCCCTGCGCGTGAAGACATTGGTCTGGACCGCCACTTCTTCGGGCATACCATGATAAAGAAAGCCACCTACAGGAGCGTACTCACCTTCGGTGTTCTCCCTGAAGACGACCATGTCTATATCTCCAGGGTTCACTCCTTCCAGGGGTGAATTGACCCCTTCGTAGAGATAGGACGGCCTCAGACAGACGCCTTGGTCGAAGGCCCTGCGTATGGGGAGGATTAACCCGTGAAGGGTAATATGGTCGGGTATGTCGGGGTCGCCCACGGCCCCGAAAAGTATAGCGTCATGGAGCTTCATCTCCTCCAGGCCATCCTCGGGCATCATGCGCCCCGTCTCGCGATAGTAATTGGATCCCCAAGGGAAGTGGGTGTACCGGAAGCTCATGCCGCCACCAGAGGCCTCCAATGCGTCCAGCACCTTTCTGGCCTCTGCTATAACTTCGGGGCCTACTCCATCTCCGGGTACCAGGGCGACCTTATATGTAGACACGGACGACACCTCCTCCTGTTCCAGCTTTTCCAGGCTCACGCCACTATACAGGCCTGTCTGCCGGCCAGGCAGGCGTTCAGCACGCACCTACTCTAGCGGCCCAACTTGTTCGTGTCAACGACTGCGGCCGGGGGAAGGGCCTTTTTCTTGCCGTCTGGACTAAGGGAGAATCGCCCCCTATAATCGAACCCAAGAGACACCTACTGATACCTAACTAAATGTCCGAGCCAATCGCTCGCGTATCGGATATATTGCGCGTATCAGATATATTGAAGGAGTAAGATCATGACAGACGGAATTATAAGGGTGGGCCTCGTGGGTGCGGGAGCCAACACCCGTGACAGGCACATCCCCGGCTTGCGTACCGTAGATGGCGTGGAGATTGTCAGCGTCGCAAACCGCAGCCGGGAGTCCGGCGAGCGCGTGGCTAGCCAGTTCGAGATTCCCAAGGTCTATGCCAATTGGCTGGAACTGGTGGAGGACCGACGCTATTTGTATAGGCACCTGGCCCTACATGCACTGCCCAATAACCCTGGCCGCCCTGGAGAAGAACAAGCATGTCCTCTGTGAGGCCCGAATGTCCATGAACGCCCAGGAGGCCCACGCCATGCTTGCGGCGGCCCGTCGCAAGCCTCATCTCGTTACCCAAGTGGTCCCCTCTCCCTTCACCCTCAAAGTTGACCGCACCATCCAGGAGTACATCGCCAATGGCTACCTGGGCGACGTTCTTGCCATTGAGATGCGGATAACCCAGAATAACTTCGTGGACCGGGAGGGGCATCTTCAATGGCGGCAGAACCGGGACCTGAGCGGCTATAACACCCTGAACATGGGCATCTGGTACGAGTCCCTGCTGCGCTGGGTTGGTCCAGCCTCCAAGGTCATGGCTACGACCAAAGTATGGGCACAGAAACGGCGGGACGAGAACGGTGACATGCGCTCGGTGACTGTGCCCGACCACGTAGACATCATCTGCGAGATGGCCTGCGGTGCCCAGGCCCATCTGCGTTTCAGCGCCGTTACCGGACTGGCCTCTGACGGCAAGGTGTGGCTTTACGGGAGTGAGGGGACCCTGCGTCTGGACGGCCCGCCGGCTCTGACCCTTTTCGGCGGACGCCGGGGCGACAGCCAGCTTATCGAGATTGCTGTCCCGCCGGAAAAGCAAGGGGAGTGGCGCGTGGAAGAGGAGTTCATCAATGCCATCCGGGGTAAGGAGAAGGTGACCCATACGCCCTTTGAGGGGGGGGTCCAGTACATGGAGTTCACTGAGGCCGTTACCCGCAGTGCCCAGACGGGACAGGCGATTTCGCTGCCACTGTAAGACCCACTGTCGGCAGCCATCCGCAAATTCATCATCAATATTGTAGAGGTCATACATGCACGCTGCCCGGAGCTACCTGGTCCCTCGTAGTGTTTTGACGCTTCTCTTGGTGTCGGTCGTCCTGCTGGCGACCATAGCCGCCTGTGGGGAGAGACGGACGTCTGAACAGGCAGTAGAGAGAACCGTATCCCCACAAGCGGAGACCCCCACCGACGTTTCCAGGGACTCTGAAGGGTCTTTACAGGAGGGAGGGGAGATGGAAATGGGCCGAATAGCTTACATAGGCCCCAACGGTAACATATTCACCATAAACCCCG
>JAGWBG010000315.1 GCA_021296015.1 Dehalococcoidia bacterium
GACGAAAAATTCCCGCAGAACCGCCTGCCCTATATTGATGAGTACAGGATGCTGCTGATGAAAGAACCAGCAGCACGCGTGGCGGCACTGCGCACGGGTCAGATTGATTTGATGGGGGGTGTCGGCGACGCTACCGTAACCTCTGTCGACGATCTGATGACCATCCAGGGGACCAACCCTGAAATCGATGTGTGGCCCGTTTATGGTATGGGAACTGGGCAGTACCAGTTTAACTTGGCTTTGCCGCCCACTTCCGACCTCGAGGTGCGCAAGGCACTGAATATGGCAGTGGACCGCAAGACAGTTTCCCTTACCTTGCATCAAGGTTTTGGAGAACCAGAAGCTATTGGGTTAATGCAGCCCGTGGAAGGGTGGAGCTGGCCCTATGATGAGTGGCCCGAAGACGTCAAGCAAGGATATACCTATAATCCGAAAAGGGCCGAGGAGCTCCTTGATGCGGCTGGATATCCGCGCGGCGCCGACGGCTATAGATTCAAGATCATGTTAGCCCAACACGAGAGGGCTGATTTGTCCTACTCAGAACTCGTCGTGGGGTACTTCGATGCCATTGGCGTTGACAGCGAGATTGTTGTGCAGGGTAACCCTGAGCATAAGGCTGACTATACTGCGCCCACGCACGGGTTTGCGGCAGTGACTACTAATCATGGGTTCCACGACGTACATTCGCTTGTCGCACTATCAAGGCTAATCCAAGAGGTTGGTGACCATAGCTACACCAAAGTGAATGACCCCCGTCTGGTCGCCCTGTATGAACGCGCCAAAGATTCTCTCGACAAGGAGGAGATAGAGAGTATTATTCGACAGACCGATGAGATTTATATAAGGGAGTACTTCGGCCTAGCCAAATCCCGCATTCCGCAGTTTATCGTGAGCCAACCGTGGGTCATAGGCTATAACGGAGAATGGAATATGGGGAAAAATCAACGTAATACCTACTTGGCCCGCCTGTGGATTGATAGTGAGCTGAAGGCAGCAATGGGTTATTAGGGCTTTCACGCCTTGTGGCTGACTTTAGGGAAAAAGGGAGCTGGGAGGATGTCGCCTGCAGGCGCGCTTCCCGACTCCCTTACTCATTGAAGAATGAGAGGACGGTAACGAGATTGGCACGCTCCGATAAATCGGGGCTCGCAACGACTGGGAGTAATGTGACGTGAGAGCCTATCTCATCAGGCGGCTATTGTTGCTCATCCCCACCTTGTGGATATTGACCATCATAGTCTTTCTCTCGGTCCGCTTCATCCCCGGCGATATGGTAGACACACTGGCGGCTGAGCTTGAGGCAATGGGTGGTCTGGGTGTCGAGGTAGGCCGTGAAGCTATGGAGCGTATGCTGGGATTAGACGTGCCTGTACACGTGCAGTATGGACGCTGGATAGGAGTGTTGCCGACCCCTGACTTGGTTACCGGTGAGGCCCACTTTAGAGGTCTCCTCCAGGGCACGCTTGGCGAATCAATGTGGGGCGGTTGGCCGACAGAGAAGAGTCTAATAAGTAGATTGCCAGTAACCATTGAGCTTGGCGTGATGGCAATCGTAATCGGGATCTTGATAGTCCTGCCAGTCGGCATCTACTCGGCGATTCGCCAGGATACCGCCGTCGACTACGTGGGGCGCTCCGCGGCCATCATCGGCATGGCAACGCCCAACATCTGGCTGGCCTTGTTGGTCCTGCTCTACCCGGTATAGTGGTGCGGCTGGGCACCATCTCTAGAGTATATCCCTCTTGTCGAAGACCCGCTGGGGAATCTGGGGATGTTCATCATTCCTGCTGTGATTCTGGGGACAGCTATGTCGGCAGCCATCATGCGGATGACGCGCACCATGATGCTGGAGGTGCTCAGGCAGGACTATATCAGGACGGCCTGGGCAAAGGGTCTCAATGAGAGGGTCGTCGTTGTGAGACACGCCCTCAAGAATGCATTCATCCCGATTGTTTCCCTGGTAGGCATGCAGTTGCGCGTCCTGGTAGGCGGCTCGGTTATCATGGAGGATATATTTGGCCTG
>JAGWBG010000316.1:0-1423 GCA_021296015.1 Dehalococcoidia bacterium
GGACACACCTAAGGATATCTGTGGTGACTGAAGCTGTCGTACTACCTGAAATCATGGCAGCTCTCAGAGTTAAGTCTTCCTTAGGCGTAGCGGACTCTTGGGTTGAGCCAGCCATACAGTAGATCAACAAGCAAGTTTATGACCACGACGAATACCGCTATCAAGAGGAAGGTTGCTTGGATAGCGTTGAAATCCCTGTGAAGCACGCTAATCACAAGGAATTGCCCTATCCCGGGCACCAGGAATATGGTCTCGATAACTACCGTGCCACCGATGGTCCGGGCAAACTGGTAGCCCGACACGGTAACTACGGGCAAAAAGGCGTTCTTGACCGCATGTCGGAAGATTACCAGATACTCAGCAAGTCCCTTGGACCGGGCTGTCCTGATGTAGTCTTCCCTCATCACTTCCAGCATGGAAGAGCGGGTCACCCGGGCAATGAAAGCCATGTGGCCATAACCAAGGGCGAGGGCAGGGAATATCATCTGCTGCAAATTCGTCAGAGGGTCGTCCCATAAATGGGCATATAATATAGGAGGCGACCATCCAAATATCACGGCCAGGCCCAGAACAATGAGTACCCCCACAAAGAAGTTGGGCATGGCTATGCCGCCAATACTGAATATCTTGACCACGTGGTCTATCCAGGAGTCCTGCTTGACGGCAGATAAGACCCCCAGGGGCACGGCTACTACGACGCCGATAATGCTGGCCAGGATAGCCAACTCCATCGTTGTGGGAAATCTGAGCTTGAGGTCGCCGGAGACGGGGACTCTATAGTAGAAAGACTTGCCAAAATCTCCCTGGAATATATCAGCGATCCACACCCCGTATTGGAGATAGAGGGGCTTGTCGGTGCCAATTTCCGCTCGTATCCGTTCAAGGTCAGCTTCGGTAAATCTGGCCCCTTCCTCGCCCATCATGACCTCGGCCGGGTCGCCTGGAAGGATGCGCAGAAGCGCAAATATCAGGATGGACATCAAGAGCAGGGTCGGGATGAAGAGGAGGATTCGCTTTATTGCGTACACGCCCATAGCGCTTTATACTACTCCACTTGCCACAAAATTGGATTCATCCAAATCGCTGTTCAGAGTGATGTGAAGAGTGTACTCCCCATCTACCACTCTGTCAACCCAGATGTTTGAGTAAACGGGCAAGGTCTTTCTATTGTCACCCCGAGCGTAGCGAGGGATCTAAGGACCTGCCCGACCCTGCTGGTATTTTCGTCCGCCGGAGGCGGATTACCTGATTCAGTTCTCTGTTGAGTACCCGTTTAGATTCCTCACTTCGCTATGCTCCGTTCGGAATGAGACACGGTGGGGACGCTCCTCGGAGTGATACAAAGGCCTTCACCAGCGGGGAATCCAAGGTTAAGGTGTGAGGGGTGGTGCAAAGGCCTTATAAATTGGGGCCGGCTTGGGGG
>JAGWBG010000316.1:1594-3610 GCA_021296015.1 Dehalococcoidia bacterium
GACCGAATGAGGTCACCAGCTTCCCAAACCAACTGCTGGCGCTTCGCAATGTCGGGCTCCTGGAACTGGGCCTGGAAAAGCCTCTGTATCTCGGGGTGGTCCCAGTCCTGGAAGTTCTTCGCACCCTTTGGGAGGTAGACGGCGATGAACACGTCGTCAGCCGAAATCAGGTTCGCTCCGTGGGTGTTCTCCATCATGTCGTACTTTCCGGCTCGGATGTCGGCGAACCTGGCGCTGCTCTCCTGTGCCACAATCTCAACGTCTATGTATATGCTTTCCAGCATCTGCTTGTCCAGCGAGCAGGACTCCCTGCCTGACGTTGATGCGGAGCAGGACAACTCTATCTTCAGCATATTGTTCTCGTCGTAGCCGTGCTTCTTCATCAGGTCCTGTGCCATCTGTATGTCGCGGGGGTCCTTATGGATGTCCACTCCGACTTCCTGTCCCTGGTAATAGTCCAGCACCGGGTTCCCATCGTTGTCAACGTACCGGAAGCCGGGCCACGTCGCTACCACGTCATTGGACGGGGTCATCCAGGTCTCAGGATAGAAGGGCGTACCCAGCCTGCCCCTGCCTGCCTGCTCTTTCTGGAGCATCCACAGACGGTCCTGGCCGATGTAGACGGCCTTCCTCAGGTCTTCGTTGTCGAATGGGGGCCTCGTGAAGTTCAACAGCAGGTGGTCGAAGGCGGAGGGTGGCAGCCAGTGAATGTTTACCTTGCCAGTCCACCGCTCCTCCAGCTCTATGGCCGCTTTCGCATCCAGACCACAGGCCCCGCTCTGATTGCACATGTAGATAGCCTCGGTGTCGAAGGCAGCTATCATCGCGGTTCTATCGGCCATCTTGATGCTATTGAACCCATCCAGGTAGGGCAGCCCCTCCTTGAAATAGTTGGGGTTCCTGATTAGACGGTAGCTCTCTCCACGAATGTACTCGTCCACCAGGAAGGGACCGGAGGCCACTATATTCTCAGGTATGAGGTTGAACTCGCCCAACGCCCTCTTACCCTCTTCGCCGGTGAGGTCAAAGCCTTCGGCTTCAGGTATATGCTTGGGCATTATCTTCATGTAGTCAAGGGCCAGGTACTGGAGCAGCCCGGGCGGGTTGGGGACCTTGGTGTTTATCACCAGCGTCCTGTCGTCTATCACCTCTGAGCTCTCGTAGTAGGGATTGATGCTCTGCGCCCTGGGCTTGGGTGGCACCGGGTCTACCATCCGGTCCAAGCTGAATACCACGTCGTCTGCGTTAAGGGACTCACCGTCGGACCACATGGCCTCATGGAGGTTAATGGTGAGTTGCATGCCATCATCCGACCACGACCAAGCCTGGGCCAAGTCGCCTACTAGCTCGGAAGGGTTCGTGTGGTTCCACATCATAATTTGGCTGAACACCGGGGAGAATCCCGCCGACCCACAAGCGATGGTGGACTGGTGGGGGTCCCAGTAGTCAACGTGACAGGCCCCGTGCGTCATGGGTATGATGCCGCCACCTTGCATCCCGTCCTTGAACCAGGGTTGCATCATGTAGTCATAGACCGTCTCTATAGGCACTGGTGTCGCTGTTGCGACGGGTGTGGGCGTGTCATCAGCCCGTGTGGGTTCCGGGACGGGTGTGGCCGTTGGAGCACCTACTGCCGCTGTTGTGGCATCTTCCATCACTGCTGTGGGTTCCTCTTCCATCGCAGTCGTAGGCTCCATCATGGCTGTAGGCTCTGGGGTTGCGTCGTCACCGCCACATGCTGTGGCCACAATCAGGACGAGCGCGAGCGGCACGAATGCCAAGAACTTGTGTCTGAGTAACCAGCCTTTTGACATGTTTATACCTCCACAGTCCTTTCTCTACCGTGTATCCACTTTTCCTAAAGCGGACCACTTAATGGGATAGCGCACCTCACCGCAACCCCTGGGGTAAACCTAAACCCCAAGTAGCTTTGCTCCTCTGGCCACCGCCCTCATCAGGCTATAGCTTTCGGGTCTTAACCTCTTGGTTGCCTCCCCCTCGACTGGGTCGAGGTAT
>JAGWBG010000317.1:0-490 GCA_021296015.1 Dehalococcoidia bacterium
TGGATAAGCTAAGCCCGCAGATGTTGTGACATAGGAACTTGAGCAGTATCTCATTTTTGGCCCACCACAACAGCCCATAGCAGCCCAGGCTCTGGTGCAACGTGATGTTGTGGTGCAGTCGGGAGTTGCTGTCCAAGGCCAGGAAAGGTGAATTATGGCAGCAGTAAAATATACCCTGGAAGAGTTCGTTCACGAAATGGATGCCCTGTTGAAGGAGCAGCCCGACCAGGAGAAAATC
Source organism: Dehalococcoidia bacterium (assembly GCA_021296015.1). GTDB lineage: Bacteria > Chloroflexota > Dehalococcoidia > Lucifugimonadales > JAGWBF01 > JAGWBG01. Next base: position 239 of record JAGWBG010000317.1, read on the forward strand.
TTCAACGTGGGGTCCTCCTACATGGAGAGGCTAATCGGCAACCCCGACGCCATCTCTCCTGAATACCGTGTGCCCAGCGGCAAGGGCAACAGGCCCAAGCACGGCTCCTACCTGCTTTATCGCGGCGACGAGACAGGCCTGCTGGTTACCTCCGTGGTCTGGGGGCCGGGAGACCACGCCTCGCCCCACGACCATCACACCTGGGGAATGATTGGCGTGATGAGCAACACCCTCTCGGAGACTCGTTTCCGC
>JAGWBG010000317.1:509-2512 GCA_021296015.1 Dehalococcoidia bacterium
GAAAAGGACCGGGTGGGAACCTTCTCCCCGGGAGAGGTCTCGTTGCTCATACCGGACGTGGACGAGATACACCAGATGGACAACCACACCGACAGGCCCACGGTGGAAATTCACGTATACGGGAGGGACCTGGTGGGCCTGGACAGGTGCAGGTTCAACCCTGAGACGGGCAAGGTAACCCCCTTCGTCAGCAAGAAGTTCGATAACGAGTAGGACTAAAGAAAACGCCCCTATTGCAGTCACACACTCCGATGGGCTAAACTCAACCCTGTCTGTTGTGGCCATGACCGAGAAGGAATACTGGAGAGTTTCGGTCATGGAAGGCAGGCTGCCCTGCCTGCAATCTACCTGGCGGTACACAGGCAGGTAAAGGTTGCCTGGCTGTAGTAAAGCAAGGAGGTAGTGCACCGATGGCGACTCAGCGTGAAGAGGACACTGCAAGACCCAACTTTCTGCAAATGGAAGGGGCGATGTCTCAGGACGGGACGGAGGATGGTGATACCTGGCTGGGATGGCCCACCAAGAAGCTGAGGGCAGTGACCCTGCCGGACCCCAAGGGGCGCACCATGAGGGTCCGCGCGCCCGTTATGGACCTTGAAGGCCTTATCACGCCCACAGAGTTGCACTATGTAGTCCAGCATTTCGATGTCCCGGAGCCTACTCCCATCGAAGATTGGACACTTAGCATTCACGGTGAGGTCAAGCGTTCTCTGAAGCTCAATTACGAGGAGCTACGCCGTTTTCCTGGCCGCACCGTGCGCACTGTCATGGAGTGCTCCGGGAGCGATGCTGACTTCTTCGAGTACATCAAGGGAGATAGGCAGGAAAGGCCGTCTCGGAGCAAGGAGTGTATGATTCTCAGCGCCAGCGAGTGGACGGGGACTCCCCTGGCGTCGGTACTGAACGAGGCCGGACTCACCGGCAGGGCAGTGGCTGTCCGCGCCGAGGGAGTGGACAAGGGTGTGCCTCCCAGCGCCTCGCCCGACACGAATCCCTTCTTCTACGATAAGGGCCTGCCCATAGAAAAGGCCCTCCATCCCGATACCATCCTGGCATGGGCGCAGAACGGGCAGCTTCTCGAGCACCTTCATGGAGCACCCGTGCGTTTGCTGGTCCCCGGATGGTCGGGAAACTGGTCCGTCAAGTGGCTCCAGGAGTTGGAGATCATGGACCATGTGCCCGATTGCTGGTATCACTATAACTTCTACTACTACGGCGACTCTCCCGATGATCCGGACAAGGAGTTGATAACCACCATCGGGGTGAAGTCGCTGGTGACCTTCCCCAACGATGACGACAACCCGACGCTACCCAGGGGGTTACACGTAGTCAGAGGGTATGCCTGGAGCGGGGCCGGGGCCATTGCCCAAGTAGACGTCAGCGTAGACGGGGGCGAGACCTGGTACCCCGCGCGCCTGGAGGAGCCCAGGGACAGGTTCATGTGGGTGCGATGGTCATACCTGTGGGACGTGCAGAAGCCGGGCAAATATACTATCCGGTCCAGGGCCATCGACGAGGTTGGTCGTATCCAGTCCGGGGAACCCAGGTACAACTACATGCGCAAGAACTTCAGCGCCATCGTCCCCAATGAAGTCACTATCGTATAATGGAGGATGAAATGCCGATTATCGAGCACAGCACCCGGCCCATGCCGGAACCTGTGGGCAAAAGGAGCGCAAGGTCTCTGGTGGGCGGGCAGGATGGTGCAAAAGCCCTGAGCATAAGGGAAATAGTTGTGCATCCCGGCTCAGAGGGGCGGCTTCACACCCATACCACAGACCAGGCTATCATGGTGATGGAGGGGGCCATACAGTAGGTGCTGGGAGACGAAATCCGTACCGTCAGGTCGGGTTTTACTCTGCTGGCCCCTCCTGGAGTGCCCCACAAGATGGTGAACGACTACTGGGTCCCTGCCCGAATGCTGGTCATTTCCCCTACGAATGACCTGGAGACCAACTTTTTAGAGTAAAATAGATAGTTAGAATTAGCAGCAGGAGGTTATT